>NZ_JAKUWG010000003.1:0-300000 GCF_026782285.1 Streptococcus oralis | reverse complement strand
ACAGTTGGAATCATCTTTGCTGGTTTGACCCGCTATACCAAGAGCATTTATCCATCCTATGCGGTGCATGTGATTAATAATATTTTCGCAACATTACCATTTTTGCTGACTTTTTTACATCGGGTGTTTGGGTAAAATATTGGCGCGAGTTAGGAATTATAGTTTTTCAATTTATAAGCGAGTTTCAGGAGGGAAATGAGTATGACACCATTAAAATGGTTTGCTGGAGGAAGCGAAAGGCGTTGTGAAGCGATGGCTATTATAGATCATCTATTGGAAGATATAAAGGCTGCGCCTCAACTTACTCCCTTGAAAAATCAGTTAGTGATTTATAAAAAACGATTAAAGGATGATGGAACCTCTACTCCATTTATTCTGAGCCAAATGAATGTTGACATCTTACGTGTGTTGATTGACAATAAGCTGGGTTTGTCAGAAAGTCAAGCTAAGCAAATCAAAAAATTGAGAGAATTATCTGCGATTCGTTATGGTTACTGATGAAGTGCAAGGGCAGGTCTCTCTATATAATTTCCGGTCAAATAAATTGCATTCGTTTTCTCAAGTGGGTATACTAGAATAGTTGAATGAAAAATTCTGAAAATTTAAGAATAGAAAAGAGAACAAATCTTATGGCAAAAGATATTCGTGTCTTACTTTACTACCTTTATACTCCAATTGAAAACGCAGAGCAATTTGCGGCAGACCACCTGGCTTTCTGTAAATCAATCGGTCTCAAAGGCCGTATCCTAGTCGCTGACGAGGGGATTAACGGGACTGTTTCAGGTGACTACGAAACAACTCAAAAATACATGGACTACGTTCACAGCCTCCCAGGCATGGAAGACCTCTGGTTCAAGATTGACGAAGAAAATGAACAAGCCTTCAAGAAGATGTTTGTTCGCTACAAGAAAGAAATTGTCCACCTTGGTTTGGAAGACAACGACTTTGACAACGACATCAATCCACTTGAAACAACAGGTGCTTACTTGTCTCCAAAAGAGTTCAAAGAAGCCCTTCTTGACGAAGATACAGTTGTCCTTGACACACGTAACGATTATGAGTACGACCTAGGGCACTTCCGTGGGGCTATTCGCCCAGACATCCGCAACTTCCGTGAGTTGCCACAATGGGTTCGTGACAACAAGGAAAAATTCATGGACAAGCGTGTCGTGGTTTACTGTACAGGTGGCGTTCGCTGTGAGAAATTCTCAGGCTGGATGGTCCGTGAAGGCTACAAAGATGTTGGTCAATTGCACGGAGGAATCGCAACCTACGGTAAAGACCCAGAAGTTCAAGGCGAGCTTTGGGATGGGAAAATGTACGTCTTTGACGAGCGTATTGCCGTAGATGTTAATCATGTCAACCCAACCATCGTAGGGAAAGACTGGTTTGATGGAACACCTTGTGAACGCTATGTCAACTGTGGAAATCCCTTCTGTAACCGTCGTATCCTAACATCAGAAGAAAATGAAGACAAGTACCTTCGTGGATGCTCACATGAGTGCCGTGTTCACCCACGAAACCGCTATGTTTCAGAAAATGAATTGACACAAGCAGAAGTGATCGAGCGCCTAGTAGCTATCGGTGAAAGCTTGGATCAAGTCGCTACAGTATAAAGCAAACAGCCCTTAGGGGCTGTTTTTCTATGCTTTTTATCTAAAAATCTTAAATTTGTTTCTGTATCTTTCAGGAAAATAGGGTATACTGTATGTAAACGATTTCAAAGGAGGCCAGTTATGGCGAAAACATTTTTTATCCCAAATAAAGAAAGTATTCTAGGACAACAGGAGGTCTTGACTGCCAAGTCCATCTTGGCCTTGGTGGAGGGCTTGGAGTCACATAGTTATGATGCGGTCTATCTCCGTCAGCCCCTCAATCGTCTCGAATACATGGAGTGTGGGATTGTAGGTAAGTCGCAATTTCTCTTCAAAGTGAACTATGCGGATAGTCGAAAAGGCTATCAAGTGGTGATTCCAGATTTCCTTACTAGAGCGGACTGGGAGATTGTAGAAGCTCTCCTCCAAGCCCTATCGAGTAAGTTGGGGCAAGTGGTAGAAGGGTTAGAAGGGTTTGAGTTTGAAGCTTATTTCCGACAAACGGTCAAGCAATATTTAGCGGATAAGGAGGCTCGTCTAGTATGCTGCCAAGGGCTCTTGTCCCCTATCTACCTCAACAAGGAATACCTCGAGAGCTTTTTGGTTGAGGATGGATTGGCACGTTTTGAAGAGCTGGTCAAGAAGGTTCAAGGATCTGATGCCTACCTTGCCAGTGTGAAATTTTACCCAGATGCTCAAGGCAAGGTGCACGGTATCTATCACCTAGCCCAGGGAGTCAAGACGATTTTGCCAAAGGAACCCATTGTACCAGTGCCTTATATTGAGCAGCTAGCAGGCAAGGAGCTTGTTTGGGAGATTGACTTGGTTCAAATCACAGGAGATGGCTCTAAACCGGAAGACTATAAAGTCATTGCCCGCCTAGACTATGCAAGATTCTTCGAGTCACTACCAGAAGCGTTTTATCAGCAATTAGATGCTAATCAATTAGAAGTACAAGCCATTTTGGGAAAAGATTTTGAGGAATTGGCAAGCATCGAGTAGGCCTTGTTCAAAAAAGAGTAAGCATAAAAATCCCTGTCATTAATAAATGGCAGGGATTTTGGTTAAAAGAAGGTCAGGATGCGAAGGTAGTCTACCGTTAGCGCTAACTCTGCAATGAAGAAGGGTAAGAGAATGGCGCCATCAAGTAAGACAGCTAACAAGAATCGATAAAATGGGTCGAGGCTACTGGTCTTACTTGGCTTACTAATCACAAAGAGATTGCCAAGGGCAAAGATGGCCATGCTTAGAAGAGTGAGGATGCCAGCAAATCGTAAGCCACCAAAGAGTGCAAAGAAACTTGCTAGAGCCGTTAGAACAAGTGGGATAGCAAAGAGTCTGCTATAACGATCGAAGGCTTCTTGGAATGTGAAGTCGCTCTCCTGATCCAGCACACGTCGAACGGTAAAGCCTCCCAAAATGATGGAAAAGTAAAATAGAGCGCTAGCGACCAGAATCGAAAGCCCAGCAAAGAGATCCAAAGGTGGGAGCTGGTTAGGAGAACTATTAGCAATAGAAATCATATAGCCATAGTAGAGGCGCTTGATATGATAGATACTAAAGAAAAGGTTGATTGACGACAGCAAGGTGAGTAGGGCAAAGACACTATAACGATGCTTTTGATCCGTAGTCTTGCTGGCAGTTGGTTCTTGGATAGCATCCAGTAGCCAAGACCAAAATAGTGCGATTTCTTCTTTTAATCGGGCAGTTTTACGGGGGTCAATGTCTGGGATATAGGGGCTCTCTAAAGCTTTGCTGAGGATGCTTTTCTCTTTTACAGAGTTTTCTTGGTTGCGTTCCTCTTTCCCTTCTCCCTCTTCCTCGGTTTGGGTTTCCCCGATTATTTCGGGAGTTTCCTCCTCATGCGTTTCCGACTCTTTAGGTGAGACAGCTGTTTCTTCGCTTACTTGTGGTTCGGTCTCCACAATTTCCGAAGTCTCTGGTTGGTCGGGCTGGATTTCCGATTTCGTCTGAGCTGATTTCTTCTCAAGATCGGCGCTTTCAAACCATTCTTGTGTCATGGTGGAACCTCCTTTTTTATGGTTATTTTCTATTTTTAGACTAGCAGATGAAAGCGTTTTTGTCAATGGTTCCTAGATGCAGCAGAGTACTCTTCCTCCTTGGGTAGGTAGATATCCTGATTGGCTTTTATAATGAGTATATCCTTAACATCTGCTTTGTCTGTCTTGTAGGGGTTGGCAAGTTCATTGTCTTTTTGTTTAGGGTGTTCTCTTTGTGCTTTACGATAAATACCGCCATGCTTAGAAGAAATGTCTAGATTGATACGATCGAATTCTGTCTTAGAAAGAAAGAGTGTTAAGTCATTATGAGAGTTCAGCTCAACCTTACCGCGGACCTTGATATTTTCAGTATAGATATGCCCCCCCTCCGTCTTGACTTGACTATCTGTCAATTCTGTATCAAAAATATTGATAATACTAGGTGTCGTTAGTGTACTGTTCTTGATGGAGCTTTCTGTTATTCTTAAGTGGTAGCCTTTTGTTTTGATTGTCGCATTTTCAAGGTTGGCTTGACGAATATTAGTTTGTCCACGATTGGCTGAGACGGTGATAGCTTGCAGCTTTCTTCCTTTCGGTAGGGAGAGAACTACTTCGTCAAAACGGTGAGAATAACTGCTGGCAATACGAAGTAGGCCTTCGATTCCTGAACCTAGAAAGCGATGTTGGGAGGCTTGTTTGTCAGTGACGCTCAGTGTTTTGTCACTCATGCCAGTAGTTAAATCGTGACGACCAGACACGGAAGGATGATAGGTGATGTGGATCTTGTCATCTACAGACTCTGTGATGGTTAGGCTATGTTCCTCAAGGGCTAAATCAAGTTTTTCCACTTCATTTCCAAAGGTCACTTCTTCGATACGATTGTCATAGACGGGGTCTTTTGACATGGCAAGCAAACTTTGAATACCATTGGACTGGGCACCTACAATGATCATGATAAAACCGAGGATTGTAGAAACCACACCAAAGATGAGAAAACCTTTCGTCAATTTACGCATGTCTGTCACCTCTCTTTCCTTTTTTTAGAATCCATTGCACCAAGCGGACGACCAGAAGGCCAAAGAAACGAGCTACATAGGAGATGCCTAGTAGAACAAGAGAAGAAGCACCGATAGCAAGCAAACCAGCCCCGAAAATTAAGATAAAGGCAGATTTAGCTTCTACTAGGATGCTAAAACTTTCTACGATAAAGAGTCCGCCCAGCAGGATTCCCGTCACAGAGACGGTAAAGAAGGCTAGAATGACAGCGACCGCCGCGATAAAAAGCCCGATAATGGTTAAGATAATTGCAATTCCAACAGGAATGCCGATAGGGGCTGCTAGTAAGGCCAAGAGGGCAATGTGTAGCAGTTGGCGATCATTTTTTTGAGCAGGGGCTTCATTGACTTTTTTGTCGAGGAGGTTAGAGAGGACATCATGAGCCGCTTCTTTTGGTGTTCCTAGACTGGCAATGAGTTCCTCTTCGCCCTCTGAACCTGCATCGTCAAATAGTTCCTTAAAGTAGTCCATAGCTTCGATGCGGTCAGCTTCAGGTAGTTTATGGAGATAGGTTTCTAACTGAGTCAGATAGTCAGTTCTTGTCATGGCGGATACTCCCTTCTATGATGCCGTTGACGGTGTCGGTATAGAGCGTCCACTCTTCCTTTAGAGTAACGAGCTGCTCTACGCCCCGATTGGTCAAGGAGTAGTATTTGCGCATACGCCCCTGAAACTCTCTAGAGTAGGTGGTTAGAAAGCCACTGGCTTCCAATTTTTTGAGAATGGGATAGAGCGTAGATTCTTTGATATTGGCGATGAGCTTAATGGTTTGGCTAATCTCATAACCATAAGAATCCCCCTGCTCCAGTACAGCCAAGATGAGAAACTCGATCAAGGCAGAGGATGTTGGGAAGTACATGGGAAACCTCCTTTATATTATATAAAAATTTTATATATACTCTTTTCAAATATATTGTATCTCAATATGAAAGCCCTGTCAAGAAATATGTATAAAAATTTTATATATAAAAAACTCCTAGCAAAAACTAGAAGTTTAGGGGATGTTGTTAGCTTTTATCTAAATTTTATCGTAGACTTCTTATAGTTAATTTCCTTATCCAAAAGTTTCAATAAAGGAGTAACGTATTCAGGATTTGGAAACTTAGGACCGAAAATGACTTCATCGATTTGGATTGAATTTTCACGTTCTACATAAAGTTTGCCTATCCCAGAGGTTTTATCAATTTTGATTTTATCATTACTTGGATCTAGATTAGCATAGCGTAAGATACGCAGTTCGTTTTCATATTTATAATCTACAGATTTAAACAAGTAACGAATTTCTTCGATACAATTGGAGATAGCTTCTTTACAAAAATCATCATTATCATTCACTCTCTCATACAATTTTTGTTTTAAATTATTTACAGATTCTTTTAATTTTGTAATTTCATTGTCATCAAAGAGTTCTGTTTTTTCTAGTTCAAAGTCTTCAACTGTATTTTTAACATAGGCTATTCTATAGAGATAATCAATATTCCCTTTAGCGACCTTATCTTTTTTTTCAGGTTGTGGCTGCGCCTCTTCAACATTGGCAGAAAAAGTTGACTCCTTTTTCTTGGATTCGTTTGCTGAGGTTTTTAAATCACTATCTAGGTACGATATGGTGGAATCCATTTGATTCATATTCTCTAGGGGAATAGCTTCTTGACGCCATAAAACATCATTGAAAGAAGTAAATCTTGAGAAATCATCTTCCTTAAGTACCAGACAAACACCCTGTGCATCATCGCCGTATTGGGACCACATAGTCAAGTCATCTGTTTTACTGGTGAAGCTCATTAAAAACCATGGACTAGGATCTAAAATATTTCGCTTTTCGAAGTAGGATGTTATTTCCCCATCTTTGCTAGGGTCCAATATTTCTTCGATAACTACCCCTTCCTCGGGGTCGTTCATATAATTGGCATTATACAAACGAGTTTTTCCAGATACGGAAAATTTTGTATCATCTGTATTTCCTGTATCTTGATCTAATAAATTTTGGAGAGTTTTTCCTTTGGTATAATGACCAAATTTAAGATTCGAATTTTTATCTTTTGCTTTCAAGCCAAGTTGATACTTGATATCTTGAACAATTCTGTAGATATCTATTAACTGATTGAGCTTATTCTCATCATCTTTATAGTGTTTTATCCAATCCTTTAAAATATCGTATTTTGTATTTATAACAAGGTCAAGATTTAAAGCCCGAATTAGTAGTTTTCTGTCAAAATCATCATTGGAATAAAAACATAGTTTATCTAAAATTTTTGTGAGGCTAGTGGATGGAGTATTGTTTGTATCTAATGGAGTATCAGGATTTTTTTCTAATATTTCCACTACAATTTTAAATATTTCAACGCTAGAGAGATTTGTTAGGATAGCTAATATTTGTTTAACTGTATCGTCTTTTTTAACTCTTTCATTTTGAAGCATTTCTAGATTAAATAAAACTTTAGCATATTGTAAAGCAATGTCTTCAGAATCCGTAAACCGTTCAAAAATTTCTTTGACTAAATTAGTGGTACTTCCCCTCTCTTCTACATTTCTTTGTTTAGCTGACAAATTAACTAAAGCTGTAGCATATCGTAACGCAATGTCTTCAGAATGTTGAAACTTTAGGGTTAAAGTTTCTATTTTTGATATGGTTTCTTTACGCTCTTCGACATCATTTTGTCTGTTTGAAAGATTGTATAAAGCCATAGCATATCGTAACGCAATATTTTCAGATTGCTTGAACTGCTCAAAAATTTGTTTGACTAAATTAGCAGTATTCTCTCTCTCTTCTACATTTACTTGTTCAACTGACAAATTGACTAAAGCCATAGCATATCGTAACGCAATGTCTTCAGACTGCTGAAACTGCTCAAAAATTTGTTTGACTAAATTAGCAGTATCGCCTAGTTCTTCTATATTTACTTGTTCAATTGATAAATTGAACAAAACCATAGCATATCGTAACGCAATGCTTTCAGATTGCTTGAACTGCTCGAAAATTTGTTTGACTGAATTAGCAGTATCGTCTATTTCCTTTACATTTATTTGTTTAGCTGACAAATTGACTAAAGCCATAGCATATCGTAACGCAATGTCTTCAGACTGCTGAAACTGCTCAAAAATTTGTTTGACTGAATTAGCAGTATTCTCTCTCTCTTCCACATTTACTTGTTCAACTGACAAATTGACTAAAGCCATAGCATATCGTAACGCAATGTCTTCAGATTGCTGAAACTGCTCAAAAATTTGTTTGACTGAATTAGCAGTATTCTCTCTCTCTTCTACATTTACTTGTTCAACTGACAAATTGACTAAAGCCATAGCATATCGTAACGCAATGTCTTCAGACTGTTTAAACTGCTCAAAAATTTGTTTGACTGAATTAGCAGTGTTTAGTAGTTCCTCAACAATTTCTTGTTTAGCTGATAAATTGACTAAAGCCATAGCATATTGTAACGCAATATCTTCAGAATGTTGAAACTTTAGGGTTAAAATTTCTATTTTTGATACGGTTTCTTTATGCTCCTTGATATCATTTTGCCTGTTTGAAAGACTGTATAAAACCATAGCATATCGTAACGCAATGTCTTCAGACTGCTCAAACTGCTCAAAAATTTGTTTGACTAAATTAGCAGTATCGCCTAGTTCTTCTATATTTACTTGTTCAATTGATAAATTGAACAAAACCATAGCATATCGTAACGCAATGTCTTCAGAATCCTTGAACTGCTCAAAAATCTGTTTAATTGAATTAGCAGTGTTTAGTAGTTCCTCAGCAATTTCTTGTTTAGCTGACAAATTGACTAAAGCCATAGCATATTGTAACGCAATATCTTCAGACTGGTTGAACTTCTCAAAGATTTGTTTGACTAAATTAGCGGTATTCCCTCTCTCTTCTACATTTACTTGTTCAACTGACAAATTGAACAAAATCATAGCATACCGCAACGCAATGTCTTCTGATTCAGGATATTGTTCATAAATTATTCTTGCTTTTTCTGCTAGAGTTTCACAGGCAGTCTTATCTATCTCCTTGGCTGATAAGCCAACGAGCTTATCTAACTCTGCTAAACTTTGATCCAAATTGTATTTCAGTTCATCCATCCTGTGCACCTCACTTAAAATAGTAGCTATCTTATAAACCAATTTATTTTTCCTATGACAATTAGTGTCTATACATCTTATTATATCAAAAATGCCATCTTTCTGCTAACAGATGGATGATGCTTTTTGTTGATATAAGCACCAAAAAAACCAGACAGAGTCTGGCTTTGCATTGTTTATGGTTGTGATAGATTTTAGAAAAATTAAAGGATCTTATCCGCTCGATCCACCATAAAGAGTGAGATGGTCATGATGATATCAACAGCTAGAAGGGCAAGGACAGCTGGGATCCAAGATTGGAAAAGTTCAAAACTGTAACCAAACAAGGTAGGTCCAAAAGCAGCTAAGATATATCCACCTGTTTGCGCTAGTCCTGATAGCTGAGCTGTCTTTTCAGGAGAACTGGTTTTAAGAGAAAAGCAAACCATGAGGTAGGGGAAGAGGGCGCTGCAGGCCGTTCCAATCAAGAGATGGACGACTAACCAGTAGAGGAAGCTGCTACTTGGATACAAGAGCATGGCAATTCCTATCATACCAGCGATAGAGATAATTGCCAGCATGATTCGACGGTGGCCATCAGACAGACGAGTCGTCAGACTTGGAACAGTCATTGAAAAAGGAATGCTGATCAGCGAGAAGATAGAAGCGAGGAGAGCCGCATCACTATTAGAAAGACCAGCACTAATGGCAATAGTTGGCAACCAGGTCATGCTTGTATAAAAGAGCAAGGACTGAAGACCGCCAAAGACAATGATGGCCCAGACAGATTTGCTTTTTAGAATATTCTCTTTCGATTTCTTTTCTTGCTGTCCTTCTAGATAGTGGTTGTGGTGATAATTTGGCAACCAGACTAGCAGAGTGACTAGACAGAGAAAGCTGAGAGCGAGGATTAAGCCTTTCCAAGAACTAGCTTGGATGATAGGAACCGAAAGATAAGAAGCGATGGCTGTCGAAATTCCCATGGCAGTGACATAGAGCGTTGTTAGGAGACTGATCTTTTGAGGCTGATTTGCCTGGATCATACTTGGGAGGAGTACATTGAAGATCGCAATGCTTGCTCCGATGATCAGAGTTCCTAGATAGAGAAGGGGAAGATTGAAAATCCGAATAACAGAGCCAACAGTTAAGAGGAGGAGACAGTAAGTGAAGAGGTGTTCCAGTCCAATCTTTTGCGCCAAGCGGCTTGCAAAAGCAGAGAAAAGAGCAAACATCAAGAGAGGGAGACTGGTTAAAATCCCAAGAGAACTAACCTCCACTCCTAGTCCCTGAGCGATATCTCCTAAAATAGTTGGTAAAGCAGTAAAAGGAGAACGTAAAACAGTCCCGATTAAGACAATTCCTAGGATAAAAAAGAGTGATTGTTTTTTCATAAAAACCTCGATAGGATGATTTTAATAACAGCTTATTTTAAGGTTTTTTTCTTACAATGTCAAGGAGAGGACTGCTAAGAAAGCTAGAACGATTTAACTGAAAATAGAGTGAAAGGGGACAGATTTCTTTACCAGAATTTTTCTTGATTTGATATAAAAATAGGAAACTAGGAAATTTTGTGATAAAATAGTGGAAGGAAATCTATAAATTGGAGAAAAACTGTGTCTGAAAAGCAAAAAATCAGCGTCTTGATGTCGGTCTATGTAAAGGAAAATCCGACATTTTTGAGAGATGCTATCAAGAGTATTCAAAACCAGACCTTGAAACCAAGTGAGCTTGTTCTTGTTGAGGACGGGCCGCTCACGCCCGAACTCTATCAGGTGCTAGATGAAGTGGAAGCGCAGTCAGAGATTCCAGTTAAGCGTTGCCCCTTAGAAGAAAATCAAGGTTTGGGTTTGGCTCTTCGATACGGTGTTTTACAGTGTCAGTACGATATCATCGCTCGCATGGATACAGATGATATAGCGGTAGCTGACCGCTTTGAAAAGCAAGTCCAACTAATGGAGCAGGAAAATCTTGACCTCTTAGGTGGACATATTGCAGAATTTATTGACAATCCTGACGAGATTGTTTCTTACCGTCGTGTTCCTACTCAGCACGCAGACATTGTAGCTTACCAAAGGATGAGAAGTGCCTTTAACCACATGACAGTCATGTTCAAAAAGGACATGGTCCTCAAGGCGGGCAACTACGAAGATGGGCTTTATATGGAAGATGATCTCCTCTGGCTCAATATGATTGCCGCAGGTGCCAAGACTGGAAACCTCGATCAGATCTTGTGTCAGGTTCGTGTCGGTGCAGGGATGTTTGAACGTCGAGGCGGTCTGCGCTACCTCAGACTCTATCGTCAAGCTCGCCAACGGATGCTTGAGCGAGGGCAAATTTCTTACATGGAATATGCTAAAAGTGTAGCCATTCAGGCCATTGTTGCACTTTGTCCAGGCTTTGTACGTCAGTTTATTTTTGTAAAATTATTAAGAAAAAATAAATAGTATTGTAAAAGATAAAATAGCCAAAAAATGTTATAATAACAATATATTTAAATTCTTTTAAGAAAGAGTAAATTCCTATGAATAAAAAACTAACAGATTATGTAATTGATCTGGTTGAAATTTTAAATAAACAGCAAAAGCAGGTGTTCTGGGGTGTATTTGATATTATTAGTATGGTGGTTTCCATCATCGTGTCTTACATTCTCTTTTATGGCTTGATTAACCCAGCACCTGTAGACTATGTTATCTATACTGGTTTGGCTTTCCTTTTCTATCAAATCATGATTGGATTTTGGGGGCTCAATGCGAGTATTAGTCGCTATAGTAAAATCACAGATTTCTTAAAAATCTTTTTTGGCGTAACCGTCAGTAGCATTGTCTCTTACGGACTTTGCTACGCCTTTCTTCCTCTATTTTCTATCCGGTTCATCATACTCTTTATCTTATTGAGTACTTTCCTCATCTTGCTCCCTCGTATCACTTGGCAGCTGATTTATTCTAAGCGCAAGCAGGGTAGTGGGGAGGGCGAACACCGCCGTACCTTCTTGATTGGTGCTGGTGATGGTGGGGCCCTCTTTATGAACAGCTACCAACACCCAACTAGTGACCTTGAGTTAGTGGGAATTTTGGATAATGATGAAAAGAAAAAAGGGCAAAAACTAGGTGGAATTTCCGTTTTGGGTTCTTATGATAATCTGCCTGAATTGGCCAAACGTCACCAAATCGAGCGCGTCATCGTAGCCATCCCTTCGCTTGATCCGTCAGAGTACGAACGTATCCTGCAGATGTGTAATAAACTCGGTATCAAATGTTACAAGATGCCCAAGGTTGAGACAGTTGTTCAGGGACTTCACCAATCAGGTAGTGGCTTCCAGAAAATTGACATCACAGACCTTTTGGGGCGTCAGGAAATTCGTCTCGACGAATCCCGTCTTGGTGCAGAGCTTACAGGCAAGACTATCTTGGTGACAGGAGCCGGCGGTTCGATTGGTTCGGAGATTTGTCGTCAGGTTAGTCGCTTCAATCCTGAACGCGTGATTTTGCTTGGACATGGCGAAAATTCCATCTACCTCGTTTATCATGAATTGATCCGTACATTCCAAGGGATTGATTATGTTCCTGTTATTGCAGATATTCAGGATTATGACCGTCTCTTGCAGGTGTTTGAACAGTACAAACCAGCCATTGTCTACCATGCTGCTGCCCACAAGCACGTTCCGATGATGGAACGCAATCCAAAAGAAGCCTTCAAGAACAATATCCTCGGAACCTACAATGTTGCCAAGGCTGTTGATGTAGCCAAAGTACCTAAGATGGTTATGATTTCGACAGACAAGGCGGTCAATCCACCGAATGTTATGGGTGCAACCAAGCGCGTGGCAGAGTTGATTGTCACTGGCTTTAACCAACGTAGCAAATCAACCTACTGTGCAGTCCGTTTTGGGAATGTTCTCGGGAGCCGTGGTAGCGTGATTCCTGTCTTTGAACGTCAGATTGCTGAAGGCGGCCCTGTAACGGTGACAGACTTCCGTATGACACGTTACTTCATGACTATTCCAGAGGCTAGCCGTCTAGTAATCCATGCTGGGGCTTATGCCAAGGACGGAGAAGTCTTTATTCTTGACATGGGCAAACCAGTCAAGATCTATGATTTGGCTAAGAAAATGGTGCTTCTAAGCGGGCACACAGAAAGTGAAATTTCAATCGTTGAGGTCGGTATTCGTCCGGGTGAAAAACTCTATGAGGAACTCTTGGTTTCGACCGAATTGGTTGATAACCAAGTTATGGACAAGATTTTCGTTGGTAAGGTAAATGTCATGCCACTAGAAGCCATCAATCAGAAAATTGAGGAGTTCCGTTCACTCAGTGGGGATGAGCTCAAAGAAGCAATCATTTCCTTTGCAAATGAAACAACTCATGCTGAGTAAGAGTGACTCATACAATTAAATATAAATCAAAGACCAAGGTTTTGTATAGACAGAACCTTGGTCTTTTTACTCTGTAGTTTGAAGCTATTAGCTTGTTATAGCTGACTGATGATATCATCAATGGTATGGGCAATCCAGTCGGGTTGATAGCTGAGTAAATCAGCCTCTTCTCCAAATCCCCAAGTGACAGCGAACTTTTTAATGCCAGTTTCTTGGGCTCCGATCATATCAAACTTGGTGTCCCCGATGATGAGGACTCGGTCTGCAGGGAGTTGATGTGTCTGCAAGGCGTAACGGATGACATCCGCCTTGTGTGGTGTTTCAGGACTAGAACCGTAAATGCCGTTAAAGAAATGATGAATTCCCAGATTTTTAGTCATATCATGAGCAGTAGGAGTATTCTTTGTTGTGGTGATATAGAGAGGATAGGTTTGTGAGAGTTCTTGAAGCAATTCGGTCATTCGAGGAAAGAGTTGCGCTTCGTGGATTCCTTTTTTCTTGTAGTAAGAACGGTAGGTTTGAACAGCTTCCGAGATTTGCTCCTTTGGGAGACAAGTTGCAAAGCTAGTTTCAAGCGGTGGACCCATGAAACCACGAATGGTTTTAGCATCAGGAGTCGGGACTCCCAGTTGTTCAAAGGTATGAGTAAAGGAATTGTGGATCCCGATAGAACTGTCAACGAGTGTTCCGTCTAGATCGAAAAAGATGGCTGAGATTGATGACATAGTTTCTCCTATTAGATGAGGTTTATTCTCCGAAGATTTCTTTTTGTAGGCGACGACCAGTAGGTGTGGCAGCGAGTCCACCCTCAGCCGTTTCTCGGAAGGCAGTTGGGAGGCTTGATCCGACTTGGTACATGGCATCGATGACTTCGTCAACAGGGATCTTAGACTCAATACCTGCCAAGGCCATATCTGCCGCGATAAAGGCAAAGCTAGCCCCCATGGCATTTCGTTTGACACAGGGAACCTCAACCAAACCAGCGACGGGGTCACAGATGAGACCTAGCATATTTTTAATGACAAAAGCGATGGCTTGGCTAGCTTGATAGGGCGTTCCACCTGCAGCCAAGGTCAAGGCTGCGGCACTCATGGCAGAGGCAGAGCCAACTTCGGCCTGGCAGCCACCTTCAGCACCTGAAATAGAAGCGTTGTTTGCGATAACCAATCCAAAGGCACCCGCAGCAAAGAGGAAATCCAGCTGTTCTTCGTGGCTGAGGTCAAGTTTTTGAATAGCTGCAGTAAGAACGGCAGGCAGACAGCCAGCACTTCCTGCGGTTGGAGTGGCGCAGACCAAGCCCATTTTAGCGTTGTGTTCATTGACCGCGATGGCATTTCGGGCAGCTGATAGGATGGTAAAGTCCGACAAGGCCTTGCCACTTTTGAGATGACGATCTAGCTTGGCTGCATCGCCACCCGTTAGGCCACTACGAGATTTGTTTTCACTAAGACCGAGCTCAACAGAGGCTTTCATGACTTCTAGATTGCGCTCCATGAGGAGGAGAACTTCTGCACGTTCCCGGCCGGTCAGTTCATATTCTGTCGCGATCATGAGTTCTGCGACATTTCCTTGGAAGTCTAGATCTGCTTGCTCAACCAATTCTTTGATAGAATAAAACATGTTTCCTCCTACTTAAAGAAATTGACATTGTGGAGATGAGGAATTTTTCGGATTTCTTCAATCGCCTCTTCGCAACTTCGACTATCGACTTCGATGATCATGATGGCTTTTTCTCCAGCTTTTTCCCGAGTCACATTCATCTGAGCGATGTTGATATCGAAACGAGAGAGGGCTTCAGTAACATGGGCAATCATCCCCGGAACATCCTGATGCACGATGATGATGGTCGGGGTATTCATATTGAGAGAAACGGCAAAACCATTAAGTTCCGTAACTTGGATATTTCCCCCACCAATAGAAATCCCCGTCACACTAATGGATTTGTGTTCATTCTTCACAGTAATTTTAGTGGTGTTAGGGTGAGGAGCGTTGCTGTCTTTCTGAATGGTCCAGACAATCTTGATACCACGCTTATGGGCAATCTCAAGGCTATTGGGAATGTCGGGATTATCCGTATCCATGCCTAAAATACCTGCAACGAGAGCTAGGTCAGTCCCGTGGCCACGGTAGGTTTTGGCAAATGAATTAAATAGTTGGAATTCCACCTCTGTCGGTCTATCACCAAAGATAGAAGACACGATTTTTCCGATACGAACCGCCCCAGCTGTATGACTACTTGATGGGCCAATCATGACAGGGCCGATGATATCAAAGACAGATTGAAAACGAAGTGAGTGCATCTGTTTCCCCTTACAAAGATTCTTGTTTCTATTATATCAAAGAATGAAGTTCTGTGCTTATTTCCCTTATAAAACTGGAAAAATGGATAAAAATAGTATAAAATCTTGTCTTTTATGACAAAAATATCAATGTTTCAGTAAATATAAAATATTTTTGTAATATTTCTACACGAAACCGTCAAGAAACGGTAATATTCAAACGGTATGATAGAAGCATAGTAAAAAGGAGAATTTTTAGAAATGACATTAACAACTAAAAAAATCAAATTAACTCTTGCAGGAGCAGCAACTTTCCTTGCTTTCCTTGCACCATCACTTGCTTTTGCAGATGAAACAATCACTTATACAGTTAAACCAGGTGACACTCTTTCAGAAATCGCTGAGAAGTACAACACCACTGTTGAAAAATTGGCAGAAAAAAACAAGATAGAGGATATTCATCTGATCTTTGTGGACCAAGTTTTGGTCATCGAAGGGACAGCTCCAGCTGCGAAAACTTATGAAGCGCCAGCTGCAACAGGAGAAACAATCGAAGAGACTACGACTTACGAAGAAATAACTGAAACAACAACTTACGAAGCGCCAGCTGCGACAACCAGCACTTCTTATGAAGAAAAAAGTTACACAGCTTCAACTGTAAGTGGATCTGAAGCAGAAGCCAAAGAATGGATCGCTCAAAAAGAATCAGGCGGTAGCTACACAGCGACAAACGGACGTTACATCGGACGTTACCAATTGACAGATTCATACTTGAACGGTGACTACTCAGCTGAAAACCAAGAACGTGTAGCAGATGCCTATGTTGCAGGACGTTACGGTTCATGGACAGCTGCTAAGAACTTCTGGCTTAACAATGGTTGGTATTAAGAACTAACTAACAGAATAATATGAAAAGTCGAGGAATTTCCTCGACTTTTTTATATTTCCTTCGGTTGATAATAGGTCTCTACTTCTTTTTGGAGATGAGATAGCATGGAGGTCTCATCGGTTAGCTCCAGAAGAGAGAAACCTTTTTGGATAAGTTTAGCATCATCCGTACAAATCCCAATACGGACATAGCAGATAGCAAGCCTATCGTAGCTTTTCTTGTTCTTGGCATCCTCCAGTAAAGTGTAGCAGATTTGTTGGCACATGTTTTTATCTTGATTGTATAAGTAAATGGTGGAGAGGTTGAGTAGGATTGCCATTCGCAAGTCATATAAATGTTGATAGTTTTTATAGACTTCTAAGCGTTGCAAGATTTTTCCAGTGATGAGATGGATATGTTCTATAGGAAAGGTAAAGAGAATGGTATTGAGGATTTTTAAGTCATTCTCGTACCAAGTGTCCTGCTTTTCTATCTTCTTCCATAGCTTCTTTACAGTATTGTTAACCTCGATTGACAGTTTTTTAGTCCCATTTTGGCGGATATAGATAACAATTTCTAGCATATCTCGTATCTCTTTGATGGGGAGGTCGTGGTGAGTTTTGAGGTAGTCTTGACATTTTTGAAATAGTTTTTCGAGTTCACTAGTCCCTAGGATTGAGCTCATATTGAGATAGGTTTGCATAATTTCTGTGCGTTGGCTAGGTTGATAGAGATGGCAAATATAGTCAAACTCTTCAAAGGTCATATTGACTTGCCGGAGAAGAAACTCCATATTCTCATATTTAGGAGTTGTCTTGCCACTTTCGATTTTTGATAGGCTGGTTCTTGAAAGGACGCTGCCACAGACATCTTCTTGGGTCAACCCTTTTGACTCACGGATTTCTTTATAAACATTTCCAAAATCGTAGCGCATGATCTCCTCCTTATGTGTGAAAAAAGTTAACAAAAAATAGAAATTGATTAAAAATATTGTATCATAGTAGTATAAAAAGTAAAAAAGAAATCTAAAATAAATCTGTGAAAAGGTTAACAAATTCTACGACTAAGATGATAAAGTACTAAGGGGGTATCTTTATGAAAAAAATCAGTAATTTCTGTATGTTACTCCTGCTTCTGTGTACTACTTTTTTGGTTTTTAATGTAAACCACACACGAGAAGTGGTTCGGATTCAGGAAATGGGAAAGACTGTAGATTCTTTGGATTTGTATTTGAAAGATATTAACGAACCTGCAGCATCTGTACTTCGATTTTTTGAGGATGAATCAAAGGAATACAAAGTATCCATCATCAAAACAGACAGTGGTGATGAGGTGATTAAGTCTGGTGTTTTTGATAAAGATACCTTCCCCTACCAAGAGTTTGGACTTTCTTCTCTTGATTTTACCACAGATGGTGAAGGAGTCTATAGTAATAAAGAAATTTCCAATAAACTTGGTACGATTCCGACCTTTCTAAAAGCCAAGCCTATTCAGCTTATGACTTTTAAAACCTATATCAAGGATACATCTCGTAGTTTAAATGGTCGCTATACGATTAGTTCGACTCAAGAGATGGATAGGGATCAGATTTTACAGAAGTGGAGTGATTTTTTCAAGACAGACCAGACTACCTTGCTAGAGCCGACCTACAAAAGTGCAGTGGAAGTCATAAATCGAGATTTGCTTTTATCTGCCATCATTTTTGTCTTGGCTATTTTACTTCTTGTGTTAGTAACAGTGTATCAGCCGATGATGGAAATGAAAAGAGTGGGTGTACAAAAGTTGCTTGGTTTTCAAGATAGGGCTGTTTTAGCTGATGTTGTGAAAGGCAACCTTTACCTCCTCCTAGGTGGGGCGCTTGTGATCAATCTAGGAGTGTGTTTCTTGCTTGATTATAAGCCGAAAGATTTGTTCCCTATGCTGTGGTTATCTCATTTTTTGCTTTTGCAACTTTATCTCTTTATCAGTTGGTTGACTTATCTCTTAATCCAAAAAATGACAATCAGCTCTCTACTGAAAGGTTTTTCATCTTTCAAATTTGGTTTGATATTTAATTATTTGATGAAAATTGGAACCACCATTTTATTGACGATTTTACTGATTGGGGTGGGGAAAAGTTTGGAGCAAGAAAACAAAGAGTTGGATTACCAGAGACAGTGGATCAGTCAAGGAAATTATCTGACCTTAGAAACCTTCCAACTCAATGATAACCTGTGGCAAGAGCAGTTGGCAGGCTCAGGGCAGGCAGTGGATTATTTCTATCGATTTTATCAGGATTTGGTAGAAAAAACGCAGGCAGGCTATGCGCAAACTAGTAACCTGCCTATAAAAAATTTTGCCACTGTAGAACAAGTGCAGCAGTATCAACTGGATGATATGCTAACTGTTTACTATGCCAATCGCAATTTTCTAAAGAGCAAGGGATTCAAGCTACCCGATACCGGCACTAAAAAAGTTATTTTGATGCCAGCAAGTACGAAAGGTGAAGAAGATAAAAATCAGCTCTTGGGGAAATTAATTGCCTATCTTTCGATGAAGTATGAAGAGCAGCAAAAACGAACGATAGAGGAGATGGATGTCGAGATTGCCTATTACGAAGGAGATTGGTCGTTCTTTCCATATAATGATAAGCGAAAGGAAAATCTCTACAATCCAATTATTAGTTTGGTCAATGATTCCGATATGACGTGGGATGAAAAAGCCTCTCTGTCAACAACAGGTTTAAATAACCCGATTAAAATTGAAAATACGGCTCAACATCAAAAAGAGATTACAGAGTTAGTTGAGAAATTATCAGAGGGTAACTATCTTAAGTTTTCATCTATTCAAGCCATTCAACAAGAGAAGGTAGATTCTTACCGAGATGCTGTTCGGAATTTTAATCTACTCTTTGCTTTGTTTGGTCTCCTTAGCATGATGATTTCCTACTTCTTACTAGTAACAACTTTCTTATTGAAGCGAACAGATATTATTACCAAGAAGTTTATGGGCTGGAAATTGATAGATCGGTATCGTTCCTTGCTGGGTCTCCTATTAGCCGTTTATAGCCTTCCTTTTATGGTTTTGTTATTCTTTGCTCATGCTCTTTTTCCACTCGTGCTTTTCGCAGGATTTACATGCTTAGATATTCTGTTTGTACTTTTCTTGGGTTCTAAGATGGAAAAACGAAATGTGGCGCAGTTATTGAAAGGGGATCACTTATGATAAAGTTGGAAAATGTTACGAAAACCATTGGGAAAAAAGTTATTTTGGAGAACTTATCTCTAAAGATTAACCAAGGAGATTTAGTTGCCATCGTTGGAAAGAGTGGCAGTGGCAAGTCAACCTTGTTAAATCTCTTGGGTTTGATAGATGGCGATTACAGTGGACATTATGAAATTTTTGGTCAGAAAAATGTACCTGTCAATTCTGTTAAGTCGCAAGCGATTATCCGCGAACATATCTCTTATCTGTTTCAAAACTTTGCTCTGATTGATAATGAAACGGTAGAGTATAATCTCATGCTTGCTCTAAAGTATGTGAAATTGTCTAAGAAGGACAAAGTTAAAAAGATAGAAGAAATTTTAGAGAGAGTGGGGTTGCCATCAACTCTACATCAAAAGGTTTCAGAGTTATCTGGAGGGGAACAGCAGCGAATCGCAGTTGCTAGAGCCATTTTAAAACCCAGCCAGCTCCTGTTAGCAGATGAACCAACCGGTTCTTTAGATCCTGAAAATCGAGATTTAGTTTTAAACTTTCTCTTAGATATGAACAAGGAAGGGAAAACGGTCATTATCGTTACCCACGATGCCTATGTGGCTCAACAATGCCATCGAGTCATTGAATTGTGAAAGAGAATGTAGGGAGTTCGTTTATCTCTCTGTCGTCTGACATTTAATAGGGTGATTATATTTTTCCAAAAAATGAATAGTATAAATACGCTTAGGGATAACATTTTTATGTAATTTCCCTAAGCTTTTTTGTTTGAAATGAAATAAAATTCAGTTTTGGCTTGACAAATGTTTTTGAGAAGTGTATTATTTATACAATTTAAAAGTATAAAAATAAGAGGAGGTTTTCTATGAATAAAGTAAAGAAGGTGCTGATGACGATGTTTGGTTTGCTTATGTTCCCCTTACTGTTTGCTTGTAGTAACAGTCAGTCCCAAGGTGTTGAAGCCATTAAAGCTAAAGGAAAATTGGTGGTGGCCCTAAATCCAGAGTTTGCTCCATTTGAATACCAGAAATTAGTCGATGGGAAAAATCAGATTGTAGGTTCAGATGTTGAGCTAGCCAAAGCCATCGCAAAGGAACTAGGTGTGGAAGTGGAGTTCTCTCCAATGAGTTTTGACAATGTACTGGCTAGTCTTGATTCAGGTAAAGCCGATCTTGCCATATCAGGCATTTCTAAAACGGAGGAGAGAAGTCAAGTTTACAATTTTTCAATTCCCTACTATACTTCGAAAAATAAGGTGATCGTAAGAAAATCTGAATTAACGAATTACCAATCTGTGAAGGATTTGGCTCAGAAAAAGGTTGGAGCGCAGAAAGGTTCGATACAGGAGACTTTGGTCAAAGAAACCTTGCAGAATTCTTCTCTCGTTTCACTTCCTAAAAATGGAAATTTGATAACAGATTTGAAATCAGGGCAACTGGACGCGGTTATCTTTGAGGAGCCAGTGGCGAAAGGATATGTAGAGAATAATCCAGACCTAGCCATCGCTGAGTTTGATGTTGATAATGATAAAGAAGATTCCTACGCTGTTGCGATGAAAAAAGACAGTAAGGAATTGAAAGAAGCGGTTGACAAAACCATCCAGAAGCTGAAGGATTCTGGGGAGTTGGACAAATTGATTGACGATGCTTTTAAAGCCTCTATCGAAAAATAGAAAGAAGGAAGAGGAATGAGTAAGGAAAAAGTTATTTTAGCCTATTCAGGTGGATTGGATACATCAGTTGCTATTACGTGGTTAAAAAAAGACTATGATGTGATTGCTGTTTGTATGGATGTGGGTGAAGGAAAAGATTTGGAGTTCATCCACGATAAAGCTCTCAAGGTTGGGGCTGTTGAGTCTTATGTCATTGATGTTAAGGAAGAATTTGCTAATGACTATGTTTTAGTGGCCCTTCAGGCTCATGCCTACTATGAACAGAAGTATCCCTTGGTATCTGCTCTGAGTCGCCCTCTTATTTCAAAAAAACTCGTTGAAATAGCTCATCAGACGGGGGCAACCACAATTGCCCATGGTTGTACAGGTAAGGGAAACGACCAAGTTCGGTTTGAAGTCTCTATTGCAGCTTTGGATCCCAATTTAAAGGTAGTTGCGCCTGTTCGTGAGTGGAAATGGTCTCGTGAAGAAGAAATCCAATATGCCAAAGAAAACGGCGTTCCAGTTCCTGCTGACCTTGACAATCCTTACTCTGTTGATCAAAATCTTTGGGGACGCGCAAATGAATGTGGTGTCTTGGAAAACCCTTGGAACCAAGCGCCAGAAGAAGCATTTGGAATCACGTCTTCGCCAGAAGAGGCGCCAGACAGTCCAGAATTTATTGATATTGAGTTTAGCTGTGGGGTGCCCATCTCCCTCAATGGTGAGAAGATGAAAGTGGCGGATTTGATTCAAAAGCTAAATGAAATTGCAGGCAAACACGGTGTCGGTCGTATTGACCATGTGGAAAATCGCCTAGTCGGTATTAAGTCAAGAGAGATTTATGAGTGCCCAGGTGCTGTGACTTTATTGGCAGCTCATAAGGAGATTGAGGACTTGACTCTTGTGAGAGAAGTGGCTCATTTCAAACCTATTATCGAAAATGAGTTGTCCAATCTCATCTATAATGCCTTGTGGTTTAGCCCAGCAACTCAGGCTTTGATTGCCTATATCAAGGAGACACAGAAAGTTGTCAACGGAACTGCAAAAGTTAAACTCTATAAGGGGAATGCCCAAGTAGTGGCGCGGAAATCTCCAAATTCTCTTTACGATGAAAATTTGGCGACTTATACTAGTGCGGATACCTTTGACCAAGATGCGGCTGTTGGATTTATCAAGCTTTGGGGGCTTCCGACTAAGGTTTATTCAGAAGTTCAGAAAAATGTTGAGTAGTGATGCGATAGAAAGGGACGACAGGATATGCCGAAAAATACAAAATTATGGGGTGGTCGATTTGAAGGCACTGTGGAAGAGTGGGTAGAACAGTTCGGTGCGAGTATTTCCTTTGATCATCAGCTGGCAAAATTTGATTTGATGGGTTCCCTAGCTCATGTTCAAATGCTAGGACAGACTGGCATTTTAAGCTTGGAAGAGGCAGAGCAGATCCAAGATGGTCTGAAAGCTTTGTTGCGAGATTTAGAGGCAGGAGAGCTTCATTTTGATATTGCAAATGAAGATATTCATATGAATATGGAAGTGTTGCTGATGGAGAAAATCGGTCCTCTGGCTGGGAAATTGCACACGGCTCGTTCTCGGAATGACCAAGTCGCAACGGATATGCACTTATATCTAAAGGAGCAGCTTGGCCATGTCTTGGATAAGTTGGCGAATCTGAACGGTGTTTTGCTGGATTTGGCTGAAAAACATGTGGAAACCATCATGCCAGGCTATACTCATTTGCAGCACGCCCAACCGATTAGTTTTGCCCACCATCTCATGGCTTATTACAATATGTTCCAAAGGGATAGCGAGCGCTTTGCATTTAACTTGAAACATACGGACCTATCTCCACTGGGTGCGGCTGCCTTGGCAGGGACAACTTTTCCAATCAATCGTCAATTATCGAGTGATTTACTGGGTTTCCAACAACCCTATACCAATTCCTTGGACGCAGTGAGTGACCGTGATTTTATCTTGGAATTTCTGTCAAATGCCAGCATTTTGATGATGCATATGAGTCGTTTTTGTGAGGAAATCATCAATTGGTGCAGTTTTGAGTATCAGTACATTAGCTTGTCTGATAGCTTTTCAACGGGTTCGTCTATCATGCCCCAGAAGAAAAATCCTGATATGGCCGAATTGATTCGAGGGAAGACAGGACGGGTTTACGGGCACTTGCTTGGACTATTGACCGTCATGAAGTCTTTGCCTCTGGCCTATAATAAGGATTTGCAAGAGGACAAGGAAGGCATGTTTGATACAGTAGAAACGATTTTGAATTCTCTGGATGTGTTGGCAGGTATGCTATCTAGCATGCAGGTAAACAAGAAAAAAATGCAAGAGTCAACAGAGAATGATTTTTCGAATGCGACCGAACTGGCAGATTATTTGGCTGAAAAAGGGCTCCCTTTTAGAGAAGCGCATGAAATTGTAGGGAAATTGGTTCTAGACTCTATCAAGCATGGTAAAAACATCCAAGATTGGGATTTGGAGGAGTTGCAAGTCTACCATCCCTTGATTGAAGAGGATATTTATATCTACTTGCGCCCAGAAACCGCTGTTCAGAGACGGAATTCCTTAGGAGGAACCGGCTTTGAGCAAGTGAAATACCAGATAGAACAAGCGAAGAAAGAACTTAAAGGGGGAATTGATTCGTTTGCAAAGTAAGAAAGAGAGGTTGAGATGATTTATCAGCCTCTTTCTTGTCTTCTCTAACCAAGCGTGTTATAATGAATACTGCTCAAGCGACCTTCAATCGTTGAAGCACACACGACCTTCAATCGTGAACTAGTCATTTCGTTTATCTTTTATTACGTCGTTGACTCGTCTTACCTAACTCGAGTTATGCCTGCGACTCGTTGCCTATCATATTTTCATTTTAAGATGATAGGCTAAAATGGTCTCCCAGACCATTTTACTCCTAAAAGCAAACGAAAAGACTATACTCGAAGAAATTCTATTGAAAGTCTTAGTAAATAGAATTTTGAAGGGTATGAATAAACGAATAGATGGGAGACTTACCATGAGTGATAACTCTAAAACACGTGTTGTCGTGGGGATGAGTGGTGGTGTTGATTCGTCGGTGACGGCTCTCTTGCTCAAGGAGCAGGGCTACGATGTGATCGGTATCTTCATGAAGAACTGGGATGACACAGATGAAAACGGCGTCTGTACGGCGACCGAAGATTATAAGGATGTGGCTGCGGTGGCAGACCAGATTGGCATTCCCTACTACTCTGTCAATTTTGAAAAAGAGTACTGGGACCGCGTTTTTGAGTATTTCCTAGCGGAATACCGTGCAGGGCGCACGCCAAATCCAGATGTTATGTGCAATAAGGAGATCAAGTTCAAGGCCTTTTTGGACTATGCTATGACCTTGGGTGCAGACTATGTAGCGACTGGGCATTATGCTCGAGTGGCGCGTGATGAGGATGGCATCGTTCACATGCTTCGTGGCGTGGACAATGGGAAGGACCAGACCTATTTCCTCAGTCAACTTTCGCAAGAACAACTCCAAAAAACCATGTTCCCCTTGGGACATTTGGAAAAGCCTGAAGTTCGCAGACTCGCAGAAGAAGCAGGACTTGCGACTGCTAAGAAGAAAGACTCGACAGGAATTTGCTTTATCGGAGAAAAGAACTTTAAAAACTTTCTCAGCAACTATCTGCCAGCTCAGCCAGGTCGCATGATGACTGTGGATGGACGCGATATGGGTGAGCATGCAGGTCTGATGTATTATACGATTGGTCAGCGTGGCGGACTCGGTATCGGTGGGCAACACGGCGGTGACAATGCCCCTTGGTTCGTTGTCGGAAAAGACCTGAGCAAGAATATCCTCTATGTCGGCCAAGGTTTCTATCATGATTCGCTTATGTCAACCAGCCTAGAAGCCAGTCAAGTCCACTTTACTCGTGAGATGCCAGAGGAATTTACTCTAGAATGCACAGCAAAATTCCGCTACCGTCAGCCTGATTCTAAGGTGACAGTACATGTCAAAAGAGATAAGGCAGAGGTCATCTTTGCGGAACCGCAACGCGCCATCACACCAGGACAGGCAGTTGTCTTTTACGATGGCGAAGAGTGTCTAGGTGGTGGCTTGATTGACAATGCTTATCGAGATGGACAGGTTTGTCAGTACATTTAGATTGACAAATTTTCTCAATTTGCTACAATAATAAAAGCAATAGAAATGATGGTCAAAGCTCATGGATGTTGCAGGCTTTTTGTCCTGCACTTCTTTGGAGTTTTGACTGTTTTTGTGTCGTTTAAGGGAAAGGATAAAAATGACTCAACAAGACTTTCGGACAAAAGCAGGAAATACGGTCTTTGGCGTTCGGGCGACAGCCTTGATTCTCCAAAATGGCAAGCTCCTAGTCACCAAAGATAAGGGTAAGTATTACACCATCGGCGGTGCGATTCAAGTCAATGAAAGCACGGAAGAAGCGGTAGTCCGTGAAGTGAAGGAAGAACTGGGTGTCAAAGCTCAAGCTGGGCAGCTAGCTTTCGTGGTTGAAAATCGTTTTGAACAAGACGGTGTTTCCTATCACAACATCGAATTTCATTATCTGGTGAACTTGCTTGAAGATGCTCCATTGACCATGCAGGAAGACGAAAAAACGCAACCTTGTGAGTGGATTGACTTGGATAAGCTTGAGGATATCCAGCTAGTCCCAGCTTTTTTAAAAACAGCCCTACCAGATTGGGACGGCCAACTACGACACATTCATCTTGAGGAATAGGAGAGAAAATGACTTATAATTTTACTGAAGAATACGATATTATTGTAATCGGTGCGGGACATGCTGGAGTCGAGGCTTCCTTGGCTGCCAGCCGTATGGGCTGTAAGGTCTTGCTTGCGACCATCAACATTGAAATGTTGGCATTCATGCCATGTAACCCTTCTATCGGAGGTTCTGCCAAGGGGATTGTCGTGCGTGAAGTCGATGCTCTTGGTGGCGAGATGGCCAAAACCATTGACAAGACTTACATCCAGATGAAGATGCTCAACACAGGGAAGGGGCCAGCCGTTCGTGCCCTTCGTGCGCAAGCTGATAAGGAGCTTTATTCTAAGGAAATGCGCAAAACAGTTGAAAATCAAGAGAATCTGACCCTTCGTCAAACCATGATTGATGAGATCTTGGTGGAAGATGGCAAGGTTGTCGGTGTTCGTACAGCCACCCATCAAGAGTATGCTGCCAAGGCTGTTATCGTGACTACAGGGACTGCCCTCCGTGGGGAAATTATCATCGGAGACCTCAAGTACTCGTCTGGCCCTAACCACAGCCTAGCTTCGATTAACTTAGCTGATAATCTCAAGGAATTGGGCCTCGAAATCGGTCGTTTCAAGACAGGAACACCTCCACGTGTCAAGGCTTCTTCTATCAACTATGACGTGACAGAGATTCAGCCAGGGGACGAAGCGCCAAACCACTTCTCATACACTTCACGTGATGAGGATTATGTCAAAGACCAAGTTCCATGTTGGTTGACCTATACCAATGGTACCAGTCATGAGATTATCCAAAACAACCTCCACCGTGCGCCTATGTTTACAGGTGTGGTCAAGGGAGTGGGGCCTCGTTACTGTCCGTCGATTGAGGACAAGATTGTGCGCTTTGCGGATAAGGAACGTCACCAACTCTTCCTTGAGCCGGAAGGACGCAATACAGAGGAAGTCTATGTCCAAGGTCTTTCAACCAGTCTGCCTGAGGATGTCCAACGTGACTTGGTTCATTCTATCAAAGGGTTGGAAAATGCAGAGATGATGCGAACAGGTTATGCCATTGAGTATGACATGGTCTTGCCACACCAGTTGCGTGCAACACTTGAAACCAAGAAAATCTCAGGTCTTTTCACTGCTGGTCAGACAAATGGAACGTCAGGTTACGAAGAAGCTGCTGGTCAAGGTATTATCGCAGGTATCAATGCGGCTCTGAAAATCCAAGGTAAGCCTGAGTTGATTTTGAAACGCAGTGATGGTTATATCGGAGTGATGATTGATGACTTGGTGACCAAGGGAACTATTGAACCTTACCGTCTCTTGACCAGTCGTGCTGAATACCGTCTCATCCTCCGTCATGACAATGCCGATATGCGTTTGACCGAGATGGGTCGTGAGATTGGTCTTGTGGATGATGAACGCTGGGCTCGTTTTGAAATCAAGAAAAATCAATTTGACAATGAGATGAAGCGTCTAGACAGTATCAAACTCAAGCCAGTCAAGGAAACCAATGCCAAGGTTGAGGAGATGGGCTTCAAGCCGTTGACAGATGCGGTGACAGCCAAGGAATTCCTTCGTCGTCCAGAAGTTTCTTACCAAGATGTAGTGACCTTCATCGGGCCTGCAGCAGAGGACTTGGATGACAAGGTCATTGAATTGATTGAAACAGAGATCAAGTACGAAGGTTACATCTCAAAAGCCATGGATCAGGTTGCCAAGATGAAACGCATGGAAGAAAAACGCATTCCAGCCAATATCGACTGGGATGATATTGATTCTATCGCGACAGAAGCTCGCCAGAAGTTCAAACTCATCAATCCAGAAACCATCGGCCAGGCCAGCCGTATTTCGGGAGTAAACCCAGCAGATATTTCTATTTTGATGGTGTATTTGGAAGGTAAAAATCGTAGTATTTCTAAAAATCAAGAAAAGAAAGCATAGAGAAAAACAGCCCCGAAGACGGGGCTGTTTTGTTTACTAACTCTAGTTTTTTATTGCGTATTTAGGATTTAAATATTTAATTAAAAGAAATCTTTTATGCTACCGATAAATTATTATTAAAACATTTAAAATGATGAGTAAATATACTTTTGATAGAAGAAATGCTGACTTGAGATTGATAGTTGTAAAAGTAATGATAGTGATGGGGAATATTGACTATAGGAGAATCTGTTACTTATTATTATTTATAGAATTATATTCATAAATAAATTTGATATTAAAATTATTTTATGATAAAATAAAATCGTTAACAAAAGTATTTAGCTAAACTAGAAGGGAGGGGTCTGTCAGTAGTTGTTTTGCTGAATACACTATTCGTCTTTTAGTTTATACTTTATACTTTCAAAATTGGCAGATATATACAAATTTCAAATGTAGTTGCGGAGGTTGATCAGAGATTAGTACCTATTACTCGGTAGCTGAAACGATTGTCTCGCCTAAGATTCTTTGAGTGGATTTTAGTTTTTGACATCGTTACACTAACCCTAGTCCTTGCATCTTATCACGAATAAAAAGACACTTCTCTCTATAAGAAGTTCCCATTTTTTGAAAAAATAAAGTATTGTGGAAGGAGCTGATTAAAATTAGAAAAATAAATCCAGATATCTTATTTCTATGTGGTGTTTTGGTCATATGTTGCTCTTTTTTGCTTTTCCATATAAATCCTTACCATGCAGTTGATGACGAGCTAATGTTAAAAATACAATCTATATTTTGGAGTTTGTTGTGGCGTCCAGTTCCGTCTTTAGGAATGGTGGTAGGGGTAATCATGATTTTTAAGAGTTTGAAAAAATAATATCATTTTATTTTTAGTCTTCAATTTTCTAGTTAGAATGGAGATTGGATATGAACAGACTTAAGTCGATATTCTTATTGTTGTTTAGCTTGCTCACTTTTGGAATATTTTTAGACGTCAAAGCAGATACTATCCCAAGTTCTGATTTTGAAGTGATATCAGAGTTGGTATTAAAAGAAAATAAAACTGGAGTAATTTATGAGTTTGAAAATTTAGAAACTAGAGAACAATTTTTAAAATCTAGAAATATAACGCCTTCTAATGCAAGCTCATTCCGTTCTTATGGAGTAAGTAGTGTTCGTAGAACATACCTCAGCTCTTACCGTGATACAGCGGTTTCTGGAAGAGTTTCTTATACTGTTTATGGGGGAGCTCAGGAGCTAGTGTGTCAATATCATCAGGACAAAGTTTTTCTTCTTCTGAGTATGGAATAGGTTTTACTTATGGAAGCGCGGCTACTCATTTTGTTCCGCCTTATAAATATGGTTATATAGTTTTGAAAGCTTCTTTTACAGTTAATATTTATAAATTGGAGGTTAAATATCAAGGAACTAATGAATGGCGTCCAGCTGGACGGATTAAGACATTTAGTAACACAAATGTTTGGACCGAGTTGAGAACTTACAGTTAACTACTTTATAAAAATAAAAGAAAAAATATAACAGACTAGAATAACGAAGATGTGGTGCATAAGCACATCAAATTCCTGAGGAACTGACAGTCCTCAGGAATTTTTACTTAAATAAAGCTCACACAATAATGAAGCACACCCCAAAAGTTGGATTTTGCTCTTACTTTTTGGGGTGTGCTTCATGGGTGAGGGATGGTTTATTCTTCTTCGTCTGGTGTGAGGATCATAGGGATGATAATCGGTTCACGTTCTGTATTTTCATAGAGGAAAGGACGAATGGCGTTGACAATGGCACCATTGACAGATTGCACGCTAGCATCTTTGTTCTTCAGTGCGATACGAATAGCATTGAAGAGGATGCGCTGGCTTTGGCGAATCAAGTCTCCAGATTCTCTCATGTAGACAAAGCCTCGGCTGAGGATATCTGGACCAGACAAGATCATTTTAGACTTGAAGTCAACAGTTGCGACTGCTAGAACGACACCATCTTCAGATAAATCACGACGGTCTTTGAGGACAGCAGCGCCGATTTCACCGATACGATTTCCATCGACATAGATATCTTGGGCATTGAAGTGACCTGCGATACGAGCAGAATTAGCAGTAAGGGCAAGCACATCACCATTGCTCATGATAAAGATATTGTCCTTCTCGACACCCGTATCCACCGCTAGTCCAGCGTGGACTTTCTGCATACGATATTCACCGTGAACAGGCATGAAGTATTTGGGCTTGATCAAGCGGAGCATGAGTTTTTGCTCTTGCTGACCACCGTGTCCAGAGGTGTGGATATTGTTAATCTTACCGTGGATAACTTCGACACCAGCTTCAGAAATGATGTTGATCAACTTGTTGACGCTAGTGGTATTTCCAGGGATTGGACTTGAAGAGAAGATAACGGTATCACCGGGTTGAAGTTGCACCTGACGGTGGGTTCCGTTAGCGATACGAGAGAGGGCCGCCATAGGCTCCCCCTGACTACCTGTACAGAGGATAAGAACCTCGCCTGCAGGGTAGTCTTTTATTTCATTTGGCTCGATAAAGGTTCCCTTAGGAGCTTTGATGTAGCCAAGCTCGATTCCGTTGACAATGGCCTTTTCCATAGAACGACCAAAGACCGCAATCTTGCGTCCAGTTTTAACAGCAGCATCCGTTGCTTGCTGGAGACGGAAGATATTTGAGGCAAAGGATGCAAAGATGATACGTCCTTCGATGCTTTGGATAATCTTCATGATGGACTGACCAACGACTTTTTCAGAGTTGGTAAAGGTTGGCACTTCTGCATTTGTCGAGTCAGAGAGGAGGCAGAGTACGCCTTCTTCACCAAGGGCTGCCATCCGGTGCAAGTCCGCAGGTTCCCCAACTGGAGTAAAGTCGAACTTGAAGTCACCCGTACAGACGATTTTTCCTTGAGGAGTATGAATAACAATCCCCAAAGGCTCTGGAATAGAGTGGGTTGTTCTAAAGAAAGTTGCCTTGAGATTTTTAAAGGTCAACTCAGTATTGTGGTTGATTTCGTAAAGTTTGGCGTTGCGCAAGAGACCGTGTTCTTCGAGTTTTCCACGGATCAAAGCCAAGGCAAGTGGTCCAGCGTAGATAGGGACATTTGCTTGCTTGAGCAGGAAGGGAATCCCACCGATGTGGTCCTCGTGTCCGTGTGTAATCAAGACAGCCTTGACGCGGTCTATATTGTCCACGATGTATGAGTAATCAGGAATGACATAGTCGATACCAAGCAAGTCATCTTCTGGAAATTTAATCCCAGCATCGACGATGATAATCTCGTCTTGGTATTCAATTCCGTAAGTGTTTTTCCCGATTTCTCCCAGACCACCGATGGCAAAAACGCCGACTTCTTCAGGTTTAAGAGTGTAGGCCATATTAGAACTCCGTAATCTCGAAAGCGCCAGTTTCTTTTTCGTAATCTAGCAATTTGTCAGACAAGAGTTCGATGAATTCGATGTTGTACTCTGGGCGGTTTTCTTCGACAAGTTGGCGAGCAGCGATACGGCCCTCAAGTTCTGAGCTGGCATCGATGTCTAGGTAAAGTGAGCGTGTTGTTTCACGACGTGGGCTACGTTCTTTTGTTTCTTGATAAAAAACTTTGTAAATCATATAGTTCCTTTCTATTTACAGGTCAGCTTATTCCAAACTTTTAGCAGATATTTGCTTGATTTCATTCCATTTTGTGTCTAGATTGACCTTGATTCGTTACAATTATTTCAATTATACCACAAAATGAAAAATTAGTAAAAGACGGAAATAGAGAAAGTCGGGAGGGGAAGAAGGAGCAAAAAGACAGATAGAATTTTGTTGGAGAGCGCTTAGGTGTTATAATGGAAAGAGAAGTTTATGGATGGGAATATTTCCTATAGTTTTTAAAATAAGGAGGATTAAGAATGTTTAGTTTGTTTGAATTTGCGATTGGGGTTCGCCTCTTGATGTTTATAGTTTTTGTAGCCTGTGTATACGGTGGAAATCTTATTTTTACATATCTAGAGCACCGAAAAACAAAATTCCTTTGGAAGCTGACTTTTGTAACACTCTACTCTATATTTCTGCTCCTTGTCACCTATGTTGTCTGGCTCGTTTTTCATTTTGGTTTAAATGTTTGAGCTCAATTATTCATCTAAATATACAGAAAATCTACCTCGTCTTGATAGATGGGGCGGATTTTTCTGTTTTCAGGTGATATCCTTATATTTTCGATGATGATTTCTCGCATCGAAAATCGAGTTGAAACATAAAAAGAAAACAATACAAACCGATAAATCAACTGGTAAGGAGACCCTAGTTATGTTTAAATCATTTAGAAGATAGAGCAGGCTATAGCCGAAGAAGAGAAAAAAGTTTACCCTTCTAAAAATGTAATTTTTATCTAGCATGACTTATCCAAACTTCTTACGAAGAACCTTTCAATTTCCTTGTTCACTTTTCTATTCAAAAAAGCTACAACTTTTTTGAATTTTTTGTGCAGAATTGCTTGTCTAAGTGGTAGGCTCTTTTGTTTCAAGGCAAAGAAAATTCCAATGCGCTGGCTTTTGTAGTATAATAGTAAACAGACAAAAAGATAGGAATGTGTTATGAAAGTATTAGCTTTTGATACGTCCAGCAAGGCTCTATCTCTCGCTATTTTAGAGGACAAGCAGGTTCTTGCCGAGACGACGATTAATATCAAGAAAAATCACAGTATTACCCTCATGCCTGCCATTGATTTTTTGATGGCAAGTTTGGATTGGACCCCCAAGGACTTGGATCGAATCGTGGTGGCGGAAGGGCCAGGTAGCTACACAGGCTTGCGAATTGCGGTAGCGACTGCCAAGACCTTGGTCCATACTCTAAACATTGAGTTGGTTGGGATGTCTAGCCTTTTAGCTCTGGTGCCGCGCCAACAGGAAGGCTTGCTTGTACCCTTGATGGATGCACGTCGCAACAATGTGTATGCAGGATTTTATGAAAACGCCAAGCCTGTCTTGCCAGAAGCGCACTTGTCTTTTGCGGAAGTGCTAGAGCAGGTCAAGGATGCTGAACAGGTAACCTTTGTCGGAGAAGTTGGCCCCTTTGTGGAACAAATCCAAGAACAGCTACCACAGGCTAGCTACCAAGAAACCCTGCCAAATGCAGCTAATCTTGCTCTTTTGGCCTGGGATAAGGAAGCAGTCTCCTTACACGACTTTGTGCCGAATTACCTCAAGCGTGTTGAAGCCGAGGAAAACTGGCTCAAGAACCACACCGAGTCTGGCGAGTCTTACATCAAACGCCTATGATTGAAATCAAACGAATTCAACAGCAACCTGACCTGGCTCAAGCCATTTACGCTGTCATGGCGGATGTTTACTCAGTTAGCCATTGGACGCTGGAACAAATCCAAGCAGACCTGTCCCAAGACCAGACTTGGTATGCTCTGGCTTATGATGGGACAGAAGTGATTGGCTTTCTAGCCGTGCAGGAGAATCTTTTTGAGGCAGAAGTCCTGCAAATCGCTGTCAAAGAAGCCTATCAGGGTCAGGGAATTGCGTCAGCCTTGTTTGCTCAATTGCCGACAGATAAGGAGATTTTCCTCGAAGTCAGAAAGTCAAACCAACGAGCGCAAGCATTTTACAAGAAAGAAAAGATGGCGATCATCGCTGAGCGAAAGGCTTACTATCATGACCCAGTCGAGGACGCCATCATCATGAAGAGAGAAATAGATGAAGGATAGATATATTTTAGCATTTGAGACATCCTGTGATGAGACCAGTGTCGCCGTACTGAAAAACGACGATGAGCTCTTGTCCAATGTCATTGCGAGTCAAATTGAGAGTCACAAACGTTTTGGGGGCGTAGTGCCAGAAGTGGCTAGCCGTCACCATGTCGAGGTCATTACAGCCTGTATTGAGGAGGCGCTAGCAGAAGCAGGGATTACCGAAGAGGATGTAACAGCTGTGGCGGTTACCTACGGACCAGGCTTGGTCGGAGCACTGCTAGTTGGTTTGTCAGCTGCCAAGGCCTTTGCTTGGGCTCATGGACTTCCGCTGATCCCCGTGAATCACATGGCTGGTCACCTCATGGCGGCTCAGAGCGTTGAGCCTTTGGAGTTTCCCTTGCTAGCTCTCTTGGTTAGCGGTGGGCACACGGAGTTGGTCTATGTTTCTGAGGCTGGGGATTATAAGATTGTTGGGGAAACGCGGGATGATGCAGTTGGTGAGGCCTATGATAAGGTCGGCCGTGTCATGGACTTGACCTATCCAGCAGGTCGCGAGATTGATGAGCTAGCTCATCAGGGGCAGGATATTTATGATTTCCCTCGTGCCATGATTAAGGAGGACAATCTAGAGTTTTCATTCTCAGGTTTGAAGTCTGCCTTTATCAATCTTCACCACAATGCCGAGCAAAAGGGAGAGAACTTGTCCAAGGAAGACCTGTCAGCATCCTTCCAAGCTGCAGTCATGGATATTCTCATGGCAAAAACCAAGAAGGCCTTGGAAAAATACCCTGTTAAAACTCTGGTCGTGGCAGGTGGTGTAGCAGCTAATAAAGGTCTCAGAGAACGTCTAGCAGCGGAAATCACAGATGTCAAGGTTATCATTCCACCTCTGCGTCTTTGCGGAGACAATGCAGGTATGATTGCCTATGCCAGCGTCAGCGAGTGGAATAAAGAAAACTTCGCAGGCTTGGACCTCAATGCCAAACCGAGTCTCGCCTTTGATACCTTGGAATAGAAGTCAGCTTGAGGCTGGCTTTTTAACTTCGTAAAATGTCAGAATATTTTGACAAAACTGTAAAGATGATGATATAATATGTAAAAATTAGGAGGTGGCCAGATGATTGAGAGAATGGAATTGGGAGAATTTTACAAGGAATTGCGGCTGGCGAGAAAACTCAAGCAGTCAGATGTAGCTTGTGATGGACTGACAGCATCCCAGCTATCCAAGTTTGAACTAGGACAGTCTATGCTGTCTGCGGATAAACTGATACTAGCTATCCAAGGGATAAATGTGACCTTTGATGAGTTTGGGCACAAGCTCAACAACTATCAAGAATCTCCGCATATGAAATTTGGTAGAATGGTTGTCGATCGCTTTGCGCATCAGGATATAGCAGGTTTAGAGCAACTATTAGAGGAGGTCGAGCAAGAACAGATGGCACAGACCTATCGTCGTTTGAACGCTATTGTGATCAAAGATGCCATTCATTCCTTGGATAAAAACTATCTGCTAGAAGAGGAGGATAGCGAGTTTTTGACTACTTACCTCTATGCTATTGAATCTTGGACCTGGTTTGAACTCTATATTTTTTGTAATACCATGCCTTTTTTGAGCAATCAAGATCTGATCTTTTTATCTACCTCTTTACTTGAAAAATCCAAGGAATTTAAAGAGTTAGTGCACAATCGATTGTATATGAAACAAGGGCTGTTAAATATCATCTCAGAGCTCATGGAGCGCAAACTTTTTTCCTATATCCCAATCTTTGAAGTCGAGTTGGGGAGCATGCTCCGACCATACGATGTTTTTGAGAAATTATTGTGGCAGTTTTTAAAGAAGATGAGCATTTTCCTTCAAACCAAAGGAAGCAATCAAAAAGAGATTGAACACTTTATCCAATCTCTGCAAGTATTAGAGAATCCCCAATTAACAGCCCTTTTTGAACTACGTTTACAGCAATACAAAGAACTTATCGATTAGTTAGAAACGGGAAAATGATAATAATATCAGCAACGATTGTCAATAATGTTAAAACTTGTTTCTTCATATTACTTCTCTCCTCATTAGTAGTAACTTTATTATAGCAGTAAAACAATCAAATCTATAAAAATCGCAAATGTGAAATTTCCATGAGAAAAAATATCAAATATGCGATTTTTTAAAACAAGCCAATTTCCGTGTTATACTATCCTTGTAAATCATTTGAAGCAAATCCTAGGTCGCAGAAGTGGTTTACAAATAGAATTTTGATCTTGTTAGGTTGTCATTCTATGGAATTTACAGTTCTACCTTGAACTTAGTTCGCAGAACAAAAATTTCAAGTGCGTAGTGTTGTAATTGAAAATTCAATTGATACCATACCACTTGGTACATATATTTTTATACAAAAAAATAGAGTGACTTAATTACATACAGGATTGAAATATGAAATAGAAAAGGAGAAGAATATGACAGCGTTTGTACATGAATTATCATGTGAATCAGAAAGATTCAACCAGTCTGAAGACGTAACAATTACTTTCTTTTGTACAGTATTGTAAAAGATCCTCAATTAATAAGTTTATTTTTAGACTTATAATGTTTTTTGAATTTCAATATAGGAGATACCAATTCAGGTAATTGTTAAAGAAAAAGTCATTATAACAACAGGAGAGAAAGATGTATAAATATAAAATTGTAGATGAAGAAAGTCTGCCTATTTATGGTTATAAAATTCACATATCAGCAACTCTTAATAATTACAAGGATATCTATAATCTTCTTTCTCCGTTGTTAGATGATAGAAAGATATCTTATAAGTATATATATCGGGAAGAAGATGTGGCCTATAATTTCTCTGTTAGAGAATCTCCTGCTAATTCGGGGAAATACTTTACGATTTATCCTGAAAATGATCATGCTTTTCGTAATATATTAGAGCTTCTTTACCAAACTATTCCTAAAAATACGGAGGGAATTTATATTCTAAGCGATCGTGCTTATAAAGATTCCAATACAATTTTTTACAGATATGGCTTCTTTAGAGAAGATTTGGAGTATTTAGAAAAAGGTATTCCGACTTTACTAGGGCCAAATGGAGAAAAGTGGCACGACTACCAAAAACCATATTTTAACTTACCAGAGTGGATTCAAGATATTCAAGAGAATACGTTTATAAAGGATTCATATTTAGCAAGAAATTATAGATTAAAAACCGTACTATCACAGTCAAATGGAGGAAATGTCTATCAAGTAGACTCAGTGACAGGAGGGAAAAAATATATTTTAAAGGAGTGTCGACCTCATATTATTTCTTTTGGACGGGTAGAGAATCAAACTCTTAGAAAAAATGAATATGAAATTTCAAGAAAATTACTAGACTGCGTTCCAGCTGTGCACGAAACCGTCACAGAGTGGATTAACCAATATTATATTTATGAGTTTATAGATGGTAGTGATTTATTAAAATCTACAAAACCATATTCTATTGTTAGTTATCATAGGTCTAATAAGGAGTTAAACGCTAGGAAATTTAAAAGTTTTGTATTAATTACCAAGGAATTGTTAAAATTGGTTGAATATCTTCATAGTAGGAATATTATTTTAAATGATATACATCCTGGAAATTTTATAAAATCAGAAGATAAACTTTACTTTGTAGATTTAGAAAATAGTTATGAGTATGGTAATAAACCAGCTATTGGCTTGTATAGTGTAATTAGCCTAAAAGAGTGGAACTCTATAGATGGCAAAGTATCTGATTGCCATAAAGTTGGGAATTTACTACTATTTTTACTGGCTAGATTGCATGTAAAATCAATGAACGATTTATCACAATCATCTCAAATTTTAAATTCTTTATTGGAAGAATTTGGTTTAAAAACAAATTTTATAAGTATTATAGAAAAACTATTTTCTAAGGATGCAACTGCATCTAATATTCTTAAAGATTTAAATGAAATTTATGTTTATCAAATTGAATCCCAGCATAGTTTAGATGAGTTTCTAACTGATTCACCAGAAAGGTCTTTTAGTATTACTGAGATTATTAATAAGAAACTAGTTAATTTTCAACGATATGAGAATGCTAAAAATAATCATCGATTACTACAGCATCTGATGCATAGAGAGAAAAATTTAGGATTAGATGGATTATCTGGCTTGCTTATTTTGATGAAAAAATATAATTTTGATTGCGATGTTATTGACTATGGAATTAATATCATCATTGAAAAATTAATTATGACAGATAATGGTAGGATGGTCCCGATAGAATCAAATTTAGCTTCACCTTATCTAAATAATGGGACAGCAGGATTTATTCGTGCCTTGATTTTTATAGATTTTAAAAAGTATATAGACCTAATCAAAGAACTGTCTGAAGGATTAATTACAGAATTTGCTCAATATGCAGATCTATGGAATGGTATGCTAGGGATAGTTGATACATTGTTGGAATTGTATTCTTATTTTAGAGTAAGAAAATATAAAGACGCTGCAGGGGAGTTGTTAAATACAGTAAAATGTTATGTGAAGCATTCTAAAGTAGATAAACAGGAGTACCTTTATGTGTTATCTAAGTACATGGAACTGGGGGATGGTGAATTAGTATGAAAGTATTTATTCAAAATAGAGATTTTAGGCAATTAACCATCAACCAGTGGATTTCAACGGTGGGGGATACGATTTTTTATCTTGCTTTTTTGAATTATGTGGCAGATGCTTCGTTTGCCCCCTTGGCGATTTTACTCATCACGATTTCAGAGACTGTTCCTCAAGTTCTGCAAATCTTTATGGGAGTTTTGGCTGACTTTCAACATCATCGTGTTCTAAAGTATACGGTTATTAGTTTTGTTAAATTTGTACTTTATTCTATAGTGGCACTTTCGCTTTCAGGGCAGTCCTTTTCCTTATGGCTCGTATCCTTTATTTGTTTGATGAACCTCTTGTCGGATACATTGAGTTACTTTTCAGGAGCCATGCTAACTCCTATTTTTATAAGAATCATCGGGAAAGAACATCTGACAGAAGCCATTGGCTTTAAACAATCAACAGTTAGTTTAGTTCGGACAATCAGTAATATTCTAGGAGGGGTTTTACTAGGAATTCTTTCCATTCAGTTCATTTCCTTGCTAAACGCTCTGACGTTTCTGATAGCATTTGTAGGTGTTCTCTTCATAAAAAATGATCTTTTGAATGTTGAAAAAACAATTAGCTATCAAGAAGGTCTTTCTATAAAATCGTTTTGCCAGCATTTGTTCCAATCATCGAAATTGATCTGGAATATGGATAGAGTAATCTTCATTTTATTTATCGTCTCTATCAGCCAAGCTGTGATCAATGTCACTGTTCCTATTTCGACTCTTTTTTTAAGAAACCAACCGTTTTTGAATTTACAAACGGGTCAATCGCTCGCTTTGTTATCAACACTAGAATTGTCAGCACTTATTGTCGGAAGCCTTGTAAGTGGCTATCTGAAAAATACGATTTCTATAAAAACAGCTCTATACGCTTCGGTCATCATCCAGTTACTCCTCCTAGTAGGATTTGCCACAGTTCATTTTGGCTTGATTCTGCTTTTCAGCTCCTTGGATGCCTTCATTGCAGGGTTACTCTCTCCTAGATTGCAAGAACTCGTCTTTAAACAAATACCTGAGGAGTCAATGGGAGCGGTTCAATCCTCTATTGGTGCTATTACGGTTGTTTTACCAAGTCTATTCACAATCGTTTTCGTAACGATTGCTACAAGTTTTGGGACCCTAGCGGTCAGCTTTATTCTATTGCTATTACTCCTAACCGCATTTGTCATGCTTTTGAATATTCGTGAGAGCATTTAGTAGGGATTTCTGATTTAACTTTTGTTCATACGATAAGGCTGGCTTCCCAGTCTTTTTCTTTATCTAAAATATCTAATAATAGTCCTTGCTCAATTCTTTGTTACCTTAAATGAAAAAGTAATTTTAAAATCAATCACGGAATCCAACTCTATCAAAGTTTGTCAATCTTAGAGTTTTTTTGTATAGTAGGTATATGAGACATAAAATACTAAACAGTCTACTTGCTTTTGGAGCTTTACTTATGCTTTTATCAGCTTGCCAGAATTTTAAAAAGACACAACTGGTTTTGTTTGAATCCCTTTCATTCAATATGTCCCTTAAATCCTTTGAAGAAGTGTTTGAAGAGGCTAGCGAGGTGGTGGAAGAAACAGAAATGGGTTATCGAGATAGCTGGCGTGCAGAAGACCCTTATTTCTATAAAACGGGACGCCTTTTCTATGATTATGAAAATATTTCTTTGAATGGTTATACAGGTCGAGCAAGATTCACATTTTCAAAATCGCATCGCTTGGAAGAAGCGACAGTTCATATTCCTGTAGCTTCAAAAGGGGAGCAATATGTAGTGCTCAACAATCTATCCCAGACTATAAAAAAAGAAATTGAAGCTCTTCCGAATTTTCAATCTGTAACTACCGAGACGGTAGGACTATACGATGACGGTTATCGCTATAAAGTCAAGTTGAAAGGACAAAGGAGAGAATTTTGGATCGATGTTTATCCGACAGAAGATGAAGATGCTAAAGAAATTGAAGATAAAAAGTATACTATTCGGGTGGATCAGTTTAGGATGCATTAATAACACTCATGGGATTTCAGCATTTTTTGCTAGCTACTGGTTTCAAACTCTAAACTTTTTTCTCTTCTTTGAATGTGTTATAATATTTCTTGCTGTGGCTGTGACCTTGAACAGCCTCAATTGGAGAGAATATGAGGAGAAGGATGAAAGAAAAAGGATTTTGGGAAGGTGTTCAGGCAGCCATGCCGACTGCCCTTGGGTATGTCAGCATTGGTCTGGCTTGTGGGGTTATCGGCGCGCCCTATGTGACACCTGTTGAGATGGGCTTGATGAGCCTCTTTGTTTATGCTGGGAGTGCCCAGTTTGCCATGTTGGCACTGATTGCGGTACAAGCGCCTGTGGCAGCTATTGCTATGACGGTCTTTTTGATCAACTTGCGACTCTTTTTGCTGAGCTTGCATGCGTCGACCTATTTCCGTCATACTAGTCTCTGGCAAAACATCGGCATGTCCAGTCTCTTGACAGATGAGACTTACGGAGTTTTGATGGGAGAATTAGCCCATACAGACAAGGTCCATCCCATGTGGATGCACGGGAACAATCTCAATAGTTATGTAGCCTGGTTTATTGGGACAGTTGCGGGGACAGCTTTAGGTGGGCTTCTTCCAAATCCTGAGGTCTTTGGATTAGACTTTGCCCTTGTTGGGATGTTTATCGGGATTTTTACTTCGCAGTTCCAGATTATGCAAAGACGGGTCCCTGTCCGCAATCTGCTGCTGATCCTAGCTGTTGTTGCGCTGTCTTTCTTTTTGCTCTTGACGGTGGTGACTCAGTCGCTAGCTGTTCTGTTTGCGACCTTGCTAGGTTGTACTATGGGGGTGGTCTTAGATGGTCAGTAAATATCTTTTGTTAGCCGTTATCTTTTCAGGTCTAGTGACTTGGATTCCCCGTATGATTCCCTTCATCTTGGTTAAGTACAAGGGGTTGCCAGCCATCGTCGAGCGGTTTTTGAAGTTTTTGCCTGTTTCCATTATATTTGCCTTGATCCTTTCAAGCGTAGTGACTGGAAAGGTTGGCAGCCTTCCCCAGATCAAATGGCTGGACTTTTTAGCAGTCTTTCCAACGGCTTGGATAGCCTTTCGCTACCGCAATCTAGTGGGTACGGTTCTTTTTGGAGTGGTCTTGATTGCAGTCTTGCGTCTAGTCTTTTAGTCAGCCATAAAAAAAACCTATCACCGAGATAGATATCATATAATGGCGAAAAAAAATATTTTCTGTTAAGATAGTACAGTATTCTATTTTGGAGGAAATGACATGAAAAAAATCGTCAAATATTCATCTCTTGCTGCTCTAGGACTTGTTGCCGCAGGTGTACTAGCAGCTTGCTCAGGTGGTGAGAAGAAAGATGCTGCATCTGGTGAAGCAACATCTGGTAAAAAAGAAATTATCGTTGCAACTAACGGATCACCAAAACCATTTATCTATGAAGAAAATGGTGAATTGACTGGTTACGAGATTGAAGTAGTCCGTGCTATCTTTAAAGACTCTGACAAATACGATGTCAAGTTTGAAAAGACAGAGTGGTCAGGTGTTTTTGCGGGACTTGATGCTGAACGCTACAATATGGCTGTTAACAATCTTAGCTATACTAAGGAACGTGCGGATAAATACCTCTATGCAGCACCAATTGCCCAAAATCCTAACGTTCTCGTAGTTAAGAAAGATGACAACAGCATCAAATCGCTTGATGATATCGGTGGAAAATCTACTGAAATCGTGCAAGGAACAACAACAGCTAAACAGTTGGAAGAATACAACAAACAACACACAGATAACCCGACTGTTCTTAACTATACAAAAGCTGACTTTCAACAAATCCTGACTCGTTTGAGCGATGGTCAGTTTGACTATAAGATTTTTGATAAAATCGGTGTTGAAACAGTTATCAAGAACCAAGGTTTGGACAACTTGAAAGTGATTGAACTTCCAAGCGACCAACAACCTTATGTTTACCCACTTCTTGCTAAAGGTCAAGATGAGTTGAAATCATTTGTAGACAAACGTATCCAAGAACTCTATAAAGACGGAACTCTTGAAAAGTTGTCTAAACAATTCTTCGGAGATACTTACCTTCCAGCAGAAGCTGACATTAAATAGTCTTATGAAATCATCCAGTCTGAGAAAGGCGGATGATTTCTCAATTTTCAGACATATAGTTTTAAACTATATGTCTGCCTATCTAATAACAATTTGCGAAATCAAATAAAGTATGAGATACTATTACGGTATTATTTTTAAAGGAGATAGAATCATGAAAATCAAAAAATGGCTCAGTGTAGCAGCTCTTGCTACAGTCGCAGGTTTGGCTCTTGCAGCTTGCGGAAATTCAGAAAAGAAAGCAGATAACGAAACAGTTGTTAAAATTGCAACAGTTAACCGCAGTGGTTCTGAAGAAAAACGTTGGGATAAAATCCAAGAATTGGTTAAAAAAGATGGTATTAAATTGGCATTCACAGAGTTCACTGACTACTCTCAACCAAACAAGGCAACTGCTGATGGCGAAGTAGACTTGAACGCCTTCCAACATTACAACTTCTTGAACAACTGGAACAAGGAAAATGGGAAAGACCTTGTAGCGATTGCAGATACGTACATCTCACCAATCCGCCTTTACTCAGGTAAAAATGGGGAAGAAAACAAGTACACTAAAGTAGAAGAAATCCCAGATAAGGGTGAAATCGCCGTACCAAACGATGCAACAAACGAAAGTCGCGCACTTTACTTGCTTCAATCAGCTGGTTTGATCAAATTGGATGTTTCAGGAACTGAACTTGCTACTATCGCAAACATCAAAGAAAATCCAAAGAACTTGAAGATTACTGAATTGGACGCTAGCCAAACAGCTCGTTCATTGTCATCAGTTGATGCTGCCGTTGTAAACAATACCTTCGTTACAGAAGCAAAATTGGACTACAAGAAAGCACTCTTCAAAGAACAAGCTGATGAAAACTCAAAACAATGGTACAACATCATCGTTGCGAAAAAAGATTGGGAATCATCACCTAAAGCTGATGCCATCAAGAAAATTATCGCAGCTTACCACACTGATGAAGTGAAAAAAGTTATCGAAGAAACATCAGACGGTTTGGACCAACCAGTTTGGTAATAAGACACAGGGAGGTGGGAGAGAGTTTCCACCTCTTGCTTTTGTATAGAGAGTTGAATTTAAAGGAGCACTTGCAGTCGTTCCAAGGACACAAGTACATAGTAGAAAGAGAGAGAAAATGGTTTTTCCTAGCGAACAAGAACAGATTGAAAAATTTGAGAAGGATCATGTGGCCCAACATTATTTTGAAGTCTTGCGCACCTTGATTTCCAAGAAATCAGTCTTTGCCCAGCAGGTTGGACTCAAAGAAGTCGCAAACTATCTGGGTGAGATTTTCAAGCGTGTAGGAGCTGAAGTGGAGATTGATGAGAGCCACACGGCGCCTTTTGTCATGGCGCATTTCAAGAGTTCGCGTCCAGATGCTAAGACTTTGATCTTCTATAATCACTATGACACTGTGCCAGCGGATGGGGATCAGGTGTGGACAGAGGATCCTTTTACTCTTTCGGTGCGAAATGGCTTCATGTATGGGCGTGGAGTTGACGACGACAAGGGTCATATCACAGCTCGGTTGAGTGCTCTGAGAAAGTATATGCAACACCATGATGACCTGCCTGTCAATATCAGTTTTATCATGGAGGGAGCGGAGGAGTCTGCTTCCATGGATCTAGATAAGTATTTAGAGAAACACGCAGACAAACTTCGTGGGGCGGACTTGCTAGTCTGGGAACAAGGTACCAAGAACGCCTTGGAACAGCTAGAAATTTCGGGTGGTAATAAGGGAATTGTAACCTTTGATGCTAATGTGAAAAGTGCTGATGTGGATATCCACTCGAGTTATGGTGGTGTCGTGGAGTCAGCACCGTGGTATCTCATCCAGGCCTTAAGTAGCCTGCGATCTGCAGATGGCCGTATCTTGGTAGAAGGCTTGTACGAGGATGTTCAAGAGCCAAATGAACGGGAGATAGCCTTGGTAGATACCTACGCTCAACGTAATCCTGAGGAAATCAGTCGCATTTATGGCTTGGAATTGCCTCTCTTACAAGAGGATCGTGCAGCCTTTCTAAAACGGTTCTTTTTCGAGCCAGCCCTCAATATCGAAGGGATTCAGTCAGGGTATCAAGGGCAAGGGGTTAAAACGATTTTGCCAGCAGAAGCTAGTGCCAAGCTAGAGGTTCGTTTGGTTCCTGGCTTAGAACCGCATGATGTTCTGGAAAAAATTCGGAAACAGCTAGACAAAAATGGCTTTGATAAGGTAGAATTATACTATACCTTGGGAGAGATGAGCTATCGAAGCGATATGAGCGCGCCAGCCATTCTCAACGTAATCGAGTTGGCCAAGAAATTCTATCCACAGGGCGTATCAGTCTTGCCGACAACAGCGGGGACAGGACCTATGCATACGGTCTTTGATGCCCTAGAGGTGCCCATGGTGGCCTTCGGTCTAGGGAATGCCAATAGCCGAGACCACGGTGGAGACGAAAACGTGCGGATCGCCGATTACTACACCCATATTGAATTAGTAGAGGAGCTGATTAGAAGCTATGAGTAGAGATATTATCAAGTTAGATCAGATCGATGTGACTTTTCACCAGAAGAAGAGAACCATCACAGCGGTCAAGGATGTGACCATTCACATTCAAGAAGGGGATATCTACGGTATCGTTGGATATTCTGGAGCAGGAAAATCCACTTTAGTTCGGGTGATTAACCTCCTGCAAAAACCATCTGCAGGGAAAATTACCATTGATAACGATGTGATTTTTGACGGCAAGGTGACCTTGACTGCAGAGCAGTTGCGTCGCAAACGTCAGGATATTGGAATGATTTTCCAGCATTTCAACCTGATGAGTCAAAAGACAGCAGAGGAAAATGTAGCTTTTGCCCTCAAACACTCTGGACTCAGCAAGGAAGAAAAGAAAGAAAAAGTAGCTAAGCTGTTGGACTTGGTTGGCTTGGCGGATCGTGCTGAAAACTACCCTTCACAACTATCTGGAGGGCAAAAACAGCGTGTGGCCATTGCGCGTGCCTTGGCCAATGATCCAAAGATCTTGATTTCAGATGAGTCAACGTCTGCCCTTGACCCTAAGACAACCAAGCAGATTTTGGCCTTGTTGCAAGATTTGAACCAAAAATTAGGTTTGACTGTTGTCTTGATTACGCATGAAATGCAGATTGTCAAAGATATTGCCAACCGTGTGGCAGTTATGCAGGATGGCCGTTTGATTGAAGAGGGCAGTGTTCTTGAAATCTTCTCAGACCCTAAACAACCTTTGACTCAAGACTTTATCTCAACTGCGACAGGCATTGACGAAGCCATGGTCAAGATTGAGAAGCAAGAAATCGTAGAGCATTTATCTGAGAACAGTATCTTAGTGCAGCTCAAGTATGCAGGTGCTTCGACAGACGAGCCACTTTTGAATGAATTGTACAAGCGTTACCAAGTAACGGCTAATATCCTTTATGGAAATATCGAAATTCTCGATGGCACTCCTGTTGGAGAATTGGTTGTGGTCTTGTCAGGTGAAAAAGCAGCGCTAGCAGGTGCTCAAGAAGCTATTCGTCAAGCAGGCGTACAGCTAAAAGTATTGAAGAGAGGACAGTAAGATGGAATCATTGATTCAAACCTATTTACCAAATGTCTATAAAATGGGCTGGGCTGGTCAAGCAGGCTGGGGAACAGCCATTTACCTAACTCTTTATATGACAGTTCTTTCCTTCATTATCGGAGGGTTCTTGGGGCTGGTGGCAGGTCTTTTCCTTGTCTTGACAGCACCAGGTGGTGTCTTGGAAAATAAGGTAGTCTTCTGGATTTTAGACAAGATTACCTCAATTTTCCGTGCGGTTCCCTTTATCATCCTTTTGGCGATCTTGTCTCCACTCTCTCACTTGATTGTCAAGACTAGTATTGGGCCAAATGCAGCCCTTGTGCCACTTTCTTTTGCAGTCTTTGCCTTCTTTGCCCGTCAGGTGCAGGTTGTCTTGGCTGAGCTAGATGGTGGTGTCATTGAGGCGGCTCAAGCGAGCGGAGCGACCTTCTGGGACATCGTGGGTGTTTATCTATCGGAAGGTCTTCCAGATTTGATTCGTGTGACGACTGTGACCTTGATTTCACTAGTCGGTGAAACAGCTATGGCTGGTGCGGTCGGAGCTGGTGGTATCGGTAACGTAGCCATCGCTTATGGATTTAACCGTTTCAATCACGATGTGACAGTTTTAGCAACCATCATTATCATCTTGATTATCTTTACGATCCAGTTCTTGGGAGATTTCTTGACCAAGAAATTAAGTCATAAATAAAAAGAGCCGAAGGGCTCTTTTTTGTTCTAGGAAGCTGCCAACAGGGGCATTTAAAGTTTTTAAATTATGGTATAATAGATAAAGTTAACTCTCTCTGGTGATAGGATAGGAAAAAACTAGAAAGATAAACCTTGAAGCGAGATGAGAAAATGAAAAAGGAGTTCGGTTGATATGAATTATTTTGAGGGGAATGATTTCTTCCTTCTCTTGTTTGTAGTTTTACTGATTGGTTTTGTGGTAAACTTTTTTGAAAAACGTAAGGACTACTATATTTTGGCGCTCTCCTTCTTATTTGCAGGAACTATTTATGGCAAGAGTCGAGCGATGATGGTCTATTTGCTCGCCTTTATCGTTTACCAGTATTTTTTGGTTTTTCTAGCACAGAGGATAGAAGCAAAGCGGCTGAAACCACTGGTTTTCCTTTCCATTCTTCCTTTGGTGATCAATAAAGTCTTTGCCCTGACTTCTCTGCATTTGTTGGCCTTTATTGGTATTTCCTATATGTCCTTTAAGACCATTCAGATCATGCTAGAAATATCGGATGGCTTGATCAAAGAAAAAATCACTGTAAAAGATTATCTACAGTTTTTGCTCTTTTTCCCAACAGTTAGTGCTGGTCCGATTGATCGGAGTAGGAGATTTTTAAAAGAGATAAACGAGGTCATGCCTCGGAAAGAGTATCTAGAGTTAGCTGGGGACGGTATTTATCGTATCGTTCTAGGCCTTCTTTACAAGGTTGTTTTATCAACCTATGTTTACCAGATGTTACTCACTCTAAATAATACTGGCACAGTCGTTTACTCAATCAAGTATATGTACCTCTATACCTTGTATCTGTTCTTCGACTTTGCGGGCTATAGTCTAATGGCCGTTGGAAGTAGTAATATTCTAGGTATTCAGACACCGATGAACTTTAACAAACCTTTCTTGAGTGTTGATATCAAGGATTTTTGGACCAGATGGCATATCACCTTGTCGACCTGGTTGAGAGATTTTGTATTTTCAAGAGTATTGATGCAGGTTATCAGGAAAAAATGGTTCAAAAATAGACTACACAATGCAACCTATGCCTATATGGTCAATATGTTGGTCATGGGTTTTTGGCATGGTCTTAGCGTTAGCTACATTGTTTATGGTTTTTACCATGGTGTCTTGATGGCTGGATTTGAAGTGTATCAAAAGAAAAGCAATTTTTATAAGAAAAATAAAAACAAAAACTGGTATAAGCTATTAAGTTGGTTTGTGACCATGAATTTGGTTATGATTGGTTTCTTTATCTTTTCAGGTGAACCCTATAAAATCTTACTGACAATTTTAAAGAGATAAGAGATTGAAAAGAAATCGGACAGATCGGAGGGATAGGATAAAACGAGATGATTAAATTAAAAGCATTTTTACTATCGCTTGTGCTCGTAATTGCGACGCTTGCCCTTTTAAATGTGACGTATGTCAAGAAGATTGATGATTATTATAAAGTCAAGGATAACAGTATTCGCTATAGCACCTCGTATGAAAAGTATAAAAGTAGAGATATTCTAACAAGCAATATCACTCCCAATACACTGGTTCTATTGGGGTCATCTGAGTTGGTTGCAACGATAAATGAAGATTATCATCCTAATAAGATTTTTAACTACAACGATTTTAATATCATGCAGATTGGGACCAGTTATTCTCAAAACATCATTCAGGCTACGACCTTGGGCTCTATTGAAGGATCTATGAGTAAGCGAAAAGTAGCTATAGTAGAGTCGGTTCAGTGGTTTGAAAAAGATGGGACCCATCAAGATGCCTTTTTGAACAAGGCTTCTCAGGAACATATTTTCCACATGCTAGATAATGACAAGATTAGTAAAGAAACGAAAGAAAAACTAATCAATCGCATTATCGAGATTACCAAGGGGAACAAGCAACAAAATGACATCTACAAAAAATATAAAAGTTATTTCATAGATGGAAAAGGAACCATTGTTGATAAAAAACTATTAGAGTTTGAGAACGCGATGTATTCCTTTAAGCTCAAACGAAAATTTTATGAAAATCATGAGAAATCAGATTATCCCTCATCAGGAGACAAAACCCCAGACTATGATTGGGAAAAGATGACGGATCAGTTTGTAGAAGAGGTCAAAAAGAAAACAGACAATAATGACTATGCTGTTGATAATAACTACTACAATACTTACTTAAAAGATCGCTATGCATCGCTAAAAGATTCCAATAAAGATTTGAGCTACCTAGAGTCACCAGAGTATTCAGATATGGAACTCTTCTTGACAGTTGCTAAAGAATTGGGCATTGAAGTTGAGGTTATTATTTTCCCAGTAAACGGGAAATGGAATGACTACACTGGTGTCTCAAGAGAGATGCGGGAGAAAACTTATAAAAAAATAGAAGATGTCGCAAAAAGCCATGGTGCAACCGTATTAAACTATGGAAACAGAGAGTATGATGATTACTTTTTATTTGACGTGATGCACGTTGGAGTGAAAGGATGGATGGAAGTTGAAAAAGAACTTTACAAATTTGCAAACCAAGCTAACTAACACACATCGTTTAATCTTGTGGACACTATTTTTCTATACGGTTATCTTGAGCATCGTGATTTACTGTTTTGTGACTGATTTTTCAAATATTCAAGAATTTATCTATAGTGAATTTTAAGATTGTATACAAAAAGGCCCTGGAGCTAGGCATTGCTAGTCTTCAGGGCTTTTACCTTATATTTTATCGGCTATTTTTTGACTTAGAAATTGCCCAATCACAGCACCAATCAAGGCACAAAGGAGAATGCTTGCGACAAAGAGAAAAATTTTGTCTAGCTCTGGAGCGACCATGATACGGTCAATGTATTCTTGGGCTTTTCCACGCGCGAGCAAGGTAGCCACGTAAGCTTTGGGACGGATCCACATGAGGAAGATAGGGCCACTTGTACTAAAAGCAAAGACGAGGAAGGAGAGAAGATTTTTAATCTTATCCTGATAGTGGCCGAGGCGAGCGATGGCATCTGCTGCAAGACCGCAAGTGATAGCTGGTAGAAAGGCACCGGCACCGTGTTTACTAGCTAGGAAAAAGAGGGCCATAAAGAGTCCGAGAGTGGTGATTGCACCAAAACGAGGGATCTTCGTTAAAAGAAGCATGTAGACACTGCCACCGACAAGGGCAGAAAAGGCAGGCGCATAGAACATATTGCCCGTTGAATCCACCAAGTGTCCAAGTACTACTCCGATTCCTAGACAGAGGAAGTAGAGAACGACGGCTAAGAGGGTAGTTAAGATATTTTTCTTCATGAGAATCTCCTTATATAAAACTGTCAAAATCAATTGTATCACGCTTTTAGAGTATTGTAAATGGGAGCTCTATGTTTTTGAAAACGTTTGAAATATGATATAATAGTTACATAGTTGTTTTAAGGAGGATATCATGGGAAAGTTTCTAGAATTCGTCTTTAATCGTTTCTTTTTAGGAATGATTGCGACGGCTTTTTTCTGGTTATTGACACTAGCAGGAGGTGTGGTCTTTGGTTTGGCACCAGCTAGTGCAACTCTTATGAGTTTATATGCGGAGCACGGTTATACTTATCGAGCTTATAGTTTGAAAGAAGCTTGGGAATTGTATAAGAGTAACTTTGTCAAGAGCAACTTAGCTTTCTATAGTTTTGTACTTGTAGATCTAGTCTTAGTCTATGGTTTGTACCTTTTGGTTCAATTGCCCCATCAGACTATCTTCCATCTCTTGGCAACCTTTCTCAATATCCTTGTTGTTGCCTTTGTTTTTTTGGCTTATACCGTTTCATTGAAACTCCAAGTTCACTATGAGCTCTCTTATCGAAATACTGTAAAACTCGCTCTTATCGGGATTTTTATGAATTTGCCGGCAATTGCCAAGGTTTTATTTGGTACGGTCATGCTTGTAGGAATTGGTTACTATATGCCCGCCTTGCTTTCCTTCGTAGGAATTGGGATGTGGCATTTCTTTATCAGTGATATGTTGGAACCTGTATATGAAAGTATCCATGAAAAATTGGCGACAAAATAAAATGAAGCCGTTCTGGCTCCACTCGCTCTTGCGCATCTATACCTTGGTGATGATTGTCATCATTGCAAGTTTTGCGGTCATGCTCTCCTATGCTGACTGGAGTTCCCGTGAAAAAGAAGCCCAGAGAGTAGCTCAACGTGTAACGACTCGGACAGTGAGTGAGATTGAATATTACCATAGAGAGTCGACTCAGCTAGCGCAGGAACTAGTTGAAAATCGAGCACGGATAGAGGGGATTTATAAGTATTTTAGTCTGAGTACATCGGATTATTTTTACTGGCTGTTGCAACGTAAAGCGTCTCCCTATGTATCAGTGTCCTTGTATGAAAACATTGATGATTTGTATGTAAGAAATGACTTTGTGACAGGTGTTGCAATTGTTTTGCAAGACTACAAGGAAGTCTACGTTTCTACTAGAGAGAAACGTAGCGGAGAGAAAATTCTTGCTGAGGATTTCAAACCAGCAGCCAATAGTTTTGCCATACCAGTACTTGATCCTAACTCCGATCAGTCTCTAGGTGTTATCTACATTTCTTTATCGCAGGATGTACTTTACCAAGCAATTGATAATACTCGCGGTCTGATTCCTGTGGCCGTGACGATCACCTCCCCTTTTGATACTGAATTGTTTCATATAGGGGAAAATGTAGTAGCTGAACGGGAAAATTGGATTGTAGGTTTGACATCACACGGCTATCAAGTCCAATCAGCAGTTCCTAAGGATTTTGTTCTTACTGGGACTTTAACTAGTTCTGCTGTCATTGTTGGTTTGAGTGGTCTCTTTATTATTATTTTATATGTGACCTTGAGGCAGACCTTCTCCAATTACCAAAGGCAGGTTGTGGATCTGGTCGAGTCTATTCAGGTTATTGCTCAAGGAGAAGAGGGACTTCGCATCGATACCTCTGAGAAAGATCAGGAGTTACTTCTCATTGCAGAAACCACCAATGATATGTTGGATCGTCTGGAAAAGAATATCCACGATATTTATCAGTTGGAACTTAGCCAAAAAGATGCCAATATGCGAGCCTTGCAAGCTCAGATTAATCCGCATTTTATGTATAATACCTTGGAATTTCTTCGCATGTATGCAGTGATGGAAAGCCAAGATGAGCTGGCGGATATTATCTATGAATTTAGTAGCTTGTTGCGTAACAATATCTCCGATGAGCGTGAAACGACATTGCAACAAGAACTAGAATTTTGTCGTAAATACAGTTATCTCTGTATGGTTCGCTATCCAAAGTCAGTAGCTTATGGCTTTAAGATCGCGCCAGAATTAGAAAATATGAAGATTCCCAAGTTTACGCTCCAACCATTGGTCGAAAACTACTTTGCCCATGGTATTGACTACCGCCGAACAGACAATGTCATCAGCATCAAGGTCTTGAAGGGTGAGGGATTTGTTGAAATTCTAGTGGTAGACAATGGTCGTGGCATGCCTGCTGAAAAATTAGCTGCCCTGCAAGAGAAATTAGCTCAGAGAAGTTTTGAGCACGAAGCAAGCTACAGCGGCGAGCGGCAGTCAATCGGAATAGTGAATGTGCACGAACGCTTTGTCCTCTATTTTGGGGATCGCTACCAAATCAGTGTAGAGCCAGCTGAGCAAGAAGGTGTTCGCTATCGTATTACTATTCAAAATGAATAGAAAGGAAGGGAAATGTATAAAGTTTTATTAGTAGACGACGAGTATATGGTGACAGAGGGGCTCAAGCGATTAATCCCCTTTGAAAAATGGGATATGCAAGTCGTCGCAACAGCCAATCATGCTGATGATGCTTTAGACTATGTCAAGGAAAATCCAGTAGATGTGATCATTTCCGATGTCAATATGCCAGATAAGACAGGGCTTGAGATGATTAAGGAAATGAAGGAGCTGCTTCCAGATACCTATTATATCTTGCTGTCTGGTTATCAGGAATTTGACTACGTCAAAAAAGCAATGAATCTTAGTGTTGTAGATTATCTGGTCAAGCCAGTGGATAAGGTGGAGTTGAGTCATCTATTAGAAAAAATTGCGCGACAGCTTCAAGAAAAGGTGGAGCAAAGCCAGACTCTCAGCCAAGAATTGGATGAAGAAGGCTTTGTCAACTTCTTAGCAGGTAAAGACAACTGGTGGATAGGTCTTTCCAAGGAAAAACAAGGTTCTTTCACAATTCCTTACTATGTTTTAGGTCAAGACTGGCAGATTTTTATCTCTGATCAACCACTAGATGGAATCGTAGTGACGCCTTTTGGAGCGCCCTACCAACAAGCCTTTGAAAAATGGAAGATCAACGCAGAAAAAGCCCTCTTTTACGGTTCTGTCAATCTAGAAAAATCCGAGAGTCTATTTGCCTATTACGAACCGATTTATCGCGTGATTATCCAAGGAAATATCAATCAAATCATTGAAGAATTGACTCTGCTGGAGAAGGTTGTCTTAGAGAATACACCGCGCGTGGCTATCACCAAACAACTCTTCACCCAATTTGTCATGGATGTCTTCCACTTGTTTGAGCATCTAAAAGCGGATGATATGACCGAGATTGTCAAAGCCATCCATGCCATTAACTCCTTTGAAGAGTTGGTTGCCTACATCAAAGCAACTTTGACCAAGTTCTTTGGCCAGTATCGTATGAATGAAAATGTAGTCAGTGTTCTGGAGGTTATCGGCCGTGATTATCAAAAAGAGTTATCACTTAAGGATATCAGCAAGGATCTCTTTATCAATCCAGTCTACCTTGGTCAACTGATCAAGCGAGAAACCAACTCGACCTTTGCGGAATTGCTCAACAAGCAGCGAATTAAGGCAGCGCAACAGCTCTTGCTTTCAACCAATGATAGTATTGAAGATGTTTGCTATGCCGTTGGCTACAGTAACGTCGGCTATTTCTACAAGGTTTTCCGTAAATTGTGCGGAAAATCACCCAAAGCTTATCGCAAGCAAGTTGAAAGTTCCTTGTAAAACTTGTATTTACGTGCAAAAAATGCTATAATGTCCAAAATGCCTTAAGGAGGAAAAATATGAAAAAGAAACCAATCTACTTATGGGTTTTGTTAGTTCTATCCGCATTGATCTCAGCTATGTCTTTGTTTGGACTGCTAAGTCCAGTACCTAGTAAAGAATCACTAGGTGCCAGTCAAGCACAGATGCAAGGCATTAGCGCTCAGCAGCTGGAAGATACGGTCAATTATCTATATAAGATGGCTGAATTATCGCATTCGACTGTTAACATCGTTTTGATTATTTTATCTGCGATTTTAGTAGTCGCAGGTATTGTGCTCTTGGTTCGTAATCATTTGCAATATGCAAATTATGCTTACATTGCTTATGTTTTGCTTGCCATTGTTGGTTCGATTTATACTTACATGGGTATGCAAGATGCTGTACAAGCTATCCGTGATGAAACCTTGCGACTAGGGACAGAAGTCCTTGGAAAGGGAACAACGATTTTATTTGTTGTTATAAATGTCCTGTTTCTTGCTATCGTCTTTTACAAGATGTGGCGTCAACAAAAAGATTTGTCTGAGGAAGTCGAAACAGAAGAGCTCGCATAAGAGTTGACAAAAGGGAACTATCAAGTTACAATCTTGTTAGTTCTTTTTATATCGTAAACATAAAAATCGAGGTCAAAATGAAAAAAATATCCTTAGTTTATATCAGTTTGAGCGGGAATACAGAGAGTTTTGTAACCCGACTCAAGGACTATCTCTTGTCTCAGCACGAAGGGGTTGAGGTCCAAAAGATCCATATCAAGGATTTGGTCAAGGAAGGGAAAGATTTCTTTGAAATGGACAATCCTTATGTCGCCTTTTTACCAACCTATCTAGAAGGTGGAAATGGTGTCGATAACGGCGATGTTGAGATCCTGACAACTCCAGTAGGTGATTTTATCGCCTATGGAGACAATGCCAGTAAGTGTTTTGGTGTAGTGGGATCTGGTAATCGCAATTTTAATAACCAATACTGTTTGACTGCCAAGCAGTACAGTCAGCGCTTTGGCTTCCCTGTTCTAGCAGATTTTGAAATGCGAGGGATGCTAGGAGATATTAAAAAGGTTGCAGCGATTATCGCGGATTTGTATGGATTGGATTCAGAGAGTTAGAATAGTTCAAGTAGGCAGTCGGGTTTTCTCAACTGCTTTTTGGGTGCAGAAAAAGCACCCAGACGAGGGTGCTGCTTTGTGAACTAACCTGCTTTTCCGATGGCAAGTGCATAGATAAAGAAGATGGCAAATCCAAAGAGGAAAATCAATCCTGCAATAGCGAGGAGTTTCAACCAAGAAGGAAGATTTTTATTTTCACTGGTGACCAAGACATAGTTCAAAAGGGCAAAGAATGGTGTTGTCAGGAAAGAACCAATCATGGCGAAGCGGAGCATGGTTGAAACTTGACCAGCAAAGAACTTGATGATGACGATACCAATGATAGCTGTGATGGTCATCCAGATGTTCAAAGATTTACGATTATCCTCTTTTTGATTTGCTAAGAGTTGAAGGGAGGCCTGGTTGACACGTGAATAGCCATCGATGACAGTAATGACTGTCCCAAAGATACAGAGGAAAGCGATGAAGGTAATCAAATATCGAGACCATTCGCCAAGGACAGAGGCATACATGCCCACAAATTGCGAGATGTATTTGGCAGAAGCAGCTTCAACCGCTTGCCCTGTAGGATATTGAATGAGTGCTCCTAGTGCCACAAAGAATACAGCTAGGATACCAGTCCCAATGTACCCAACGTTAAAGTCGAAAAGAGCATCCGCTGTATTAAAGTTAACGGTCTTTTTCTTTTCAGCAGACCAGAGTGAGTTGATGGCTGAAATTTCAATAGGGGCAGGCATCCATCCTAAGAGGGAAACGATAAAGGGGAGTGCCGCCATTTGCCAAGGTGTTTTCTCGATAAAATCAGAGCTGTATTCTGGATGCTTAATTGCTGCAATGATAACTGCAAGAACAGTTGCAATGGTTAAAGCAGACATGATCCATTTGGCCATACCATCCAATAGTTTGTAGCCCCCAAAGAGTAGCATGGCCCAAATGACTGCAACAAGGATAAGGGACCATTGAGTGATGCTAAGACCAATCATTGGAAAGGCGCTAGCAATGATAGCTGAGCAAAGGATAGCAACTCCGGCTGTATTGACCATAGCAGAAAAGACATTGAGAATAAAGAAAATCCAGAGATAGAGTTTTCCTTTTTCTGCATAGCCTTCAACCAAGGTCTTTCCAGTATCTGCTGTGTATTCAGCACCAAAACGGAAAAATGGATATTTAAAAACATTGGCTAAGATGACCAAGAGAAGCAGAGACCATCCATAAGAACCACCGGCTTGAGTGGAGGATACGATGTGAGAACCTCCAACGGCAGCAGAAGCCATTAGGATTCCTGGCCCCATTGCTTTCAGCTTGCTTGCCCAGGTAGATTGGTGTGATGAAGTAACTTGTGACATAAAAACCTCCCATTTTTGAATTTTCAGAATAATCTGAATAGATAAGTTCTATTCTACAAGAAACTTATGAAAAATGCAAGAGAATTTTTGAAAAATTTAGAAAATTTCAGAAAAATCATATGAAAGATATGATTATCACAAGGAAATGGTATTGATGGGAGTAAAAAATCCGAGAAGAAAGCTTCTCGGATTCCCTTATTTCAATTGCTCAGTGATTTCCTTAGAAAGCAGGAGTCCCAAACGGTAACCTTTATTGATGTAGTCAATCACATCATTGATATTTTCCGTTGTTTGGATCCTTTCGCGTATGTCTGTTTTGAAAGCTTCGTCCCTCAGAAGCTGTTCCTGAAGGAGTTGTTGAAGTTTTTCTTTTTCGTATTTATTGATGAGAAAAAGAACGACAAGACTGATAAGAACTAAGATATAAGCATACTGGCTCATAAAATTTCTCCTGGTTTGATAAAAAAGTTGATGGCATAAGAAAAGCGAAAGAAATTTTCGCTTTTCAACTAAGTGATTAGACTAGCGGAACAGGTATCCGACAGATAAAACAAGACGGTCTTGACCTTTAACTGAAAAGTCCGTATAGGATTTGGTGTTAGTTACTTAGATTGCTTTGCAATTAAGTGATTTAAAGATTACGACATGAACCAAATCAAATCGATTTTATTTGGTTTGGTGAATTAGTAAAGCGTTTAGGCAATTCGTACTGGTTACGACGTTCTGGGACATAAATCGATAATATTTATGTCCCAGAACTAGTGAAGCGCCTAGCCAAATCACCATAGTTACGACGTCATGGCCTCTAAATCGATTATATTTAGGGGTCATGACTAGTGAAGCAGTTAGCTAGTTCGCATATAAGCATAAGCGGCTAGCGTCTAACAATTAGGAACTTTAGTTCCAATTGTTAGTACTGAATCACATCTTCTCTGGTGCTTCTACTCCAAGCAAACGAAGGGCTTCTTTGAGAACAACAGCTGTTGCGTAGCTGAGGGCTAGACGGCTGTCACGCTCTGGACTTTCATCCAAGATACGAGTGTGGGCATAGTATTTATTGAAGGCTTGAGCCAAGCTGATTGCATACTTGGCAATGAGCGATGGATCATAGTTGACAGATGCGCGTTTGATGACACGGGCAAAGTCTTGGAGAAGTTTGATAATTTCCCAGCTTTCAGCATCATTTAGACTGTAACTTGCTTGAGCATTTGGTTGGAAGTCTGCTTTTCTAAGGAGAGATTGGATACGAGCGTAAGCGTATTGGATGTATGGACCAGTTTCTCCTTCAAAGGAAACCATAGCTTCGAGGTCAAAGTCGTAACCATTTCGGCGGTCAGTCTTGAGGTCGTAGAATTTAACAGCTCCTACTCCGACAGCTTGGGCAACCTGCTCTTTGTTTTCGAGATCAGGATTTTTCGCTTCAATTTGTGCTTTAGCACGGCTGATAGCTTCTTGAAGAGTAGGTTCGAGCAGGATAATATTTCCCTTACGAGTAGAGAGCTTTTGACGGTTCTTGGTTACCAAACCGAAGTCTACGTGAATCATATCATCGCTCCAGTCAAATCCCATTTTTTTCAAGACGGCTTTTAACTGTTTAAAGTGGTTAGACTGCTCTTGACCAACTGCGTAGACATTTTTAACAAAATTGTAAGTACGTGCACGGTAGATAGCTGTTGCAATGTCACGTGTGATGTAGAGGGTTGCACCGTCAGATTTCTTAATCATAGCGGGTGGAAGTTCGACATCATCGAGGTTGACAATGCTAGCTCCGCGTGACTCCTCTAGCAAACCTTTTTCTTCAAGGATTTGCACGGCTTCGTCCATCTTGTCATTATAGAAGGCCTCCCCGTTTAAGCTATCAAATTCAACGTTCAACAGTTTGTAAATGCGGTTGAACTCAACCAAACTTTCGTCACGGAACCATTGCCAAAGTTGAGTTGCTTCTGGATCGCCATCTTCCAATTTTTTAAACCAGAGACGTCCTTCATCATCAAGAGCTGGATCATTTTCGATTTCAGCATTGATGCGAACGTACAATTCTAACAACTCGTCAATTGGATTAGCTTCTACGGCTTCCTTACTCCCCCATTTTTTATAAGCAACCATGAGAAGACCAAACTGTTTACCCCAGTCTCCAAGGTGGTTGATTTTAATAGTGTTGTAGCCCATTTTCTTAAAGATATTAGAAAGAGCATCTCCGATAACAGTTGAACGTAAGTGACCTACTGAGAAAGGTTTTGCGATGTTTGGACTTGATAGGTCAATCGTGATATTTTGCTCTTTGCCTTCCGTTTGTTGAGCGTAGTCAGATCCTTTTTCGATGATCTCTTTGATAACTGCTCCAGAAATGGCAGATTTATCAAGGAAGAAGTTGACGTAAGGACCAGTTGCAACAACTTTTTCAAAGGCTTGGCTGTTGATTTTTTCAGCGATTTCAGCAGCAATCATTTGGGGGGCTTTGCGTTCGACTTTTGCAAGTGAGAAAGCAGGAAAAGCGATATCTCCCATGTCAGAGTTTTTTGGTTGTTCTAGTAAATTTAAAATAGCCTCTTGATCTAGGCTATCGATGACGCTAGCCAATTCACTAGCAATCAGTTTTTTTGTGCTCATAAGTAGGCTCCTTTTGGACTTTTATTCTATTTTATCATAAATTTAGTGAAAGAAGAAAGATTTTTTTGAATTATTCAGTTTTTTTGGTATAATTATATCTAAAAATAAACCCGTAATCGGTTATAAATATTCATGTAAGAGGTTGATATGAGAAAAAAAGAACGACACCAGTTGATTAAAAAGATGATCACTGAGGAAAAACTAGCTACACAAAAGGATATCCAAGATCGCCTAGAAGTTCGGAATGTCTTTGTGACGCAAACGACCTTGTCTCGCGACCTGCGCGAGATCGGCTTAATCAAGGTTAAGAAAAATGGTATGGTATATTATGTGCTAGCGAATGAAACAGAAAAGATTGATTTGGTAGAATTTTTGTCGCATCATCTAGAAGGGGTTGCGAGAGCAGAGTTTACTTTGGTACTTCATACCAAGCTGGGAGAAGCGGCTGTCTTAGCAAATATTGTTGATGAAAATAAGGACGAGGCGATTTTAGGAACAGTTGCGGGAGCCAATACCTTACTGGTTATTTGTCGAGACCAGCATGTTGCCAAGCTCATGGAAGAGCGTTTGCTAGATTTGATGAAGGATGAATAGGGTTTTGGGACTTGTTCCCAAGCCTTATTTTTGACAAGGAGAGAGCCAATATGACGACAGAAAAACTATCACCTGGTATGCAGCAGTATGTGGATATTAAAAAGCAATATCCAGATGCTTTTTTGCTCTTTCGGATGGGTGATTTTTATGAGCTGTTTTACGAAGATGCGGTCAATGCGGCGCAGATTTTAGAGATTTCACTGACCAGTCGTAATAAAAATGCAGAAAATCCGATACCCATGGCGGGTGTCCCCTATCATTCTGCCCAGCAATATATTGATGTTTTGATTGAACAGGGTTATAAAGTTGCTATAGCCGAACAGATGGAAGATCCCAAACAAGCGGTTGGTGTTGTCAAGCGAGAGGTGGTCCAGGTCATCACACCTGGAACGGTCGTTGATAGCAGTAAGCCGGATAGTCAGAATAATTTCTTGGTTGCCATAGATCGTGATGGCAATCAGTTTGGTCTGGCCTATATGGATCTGGTGACCGGTGACTTTTATGTGACAGGTTTATTGGATTTCACGCTGGTTTGTGGGGAAATCCGTAACCTCAAGGCTCGTGAAGTGGTGCTGGGTTATGATTTGTCTGAGGAAGAAGAACAAATCCTCAGCCGTCAGATGAATCTGGTACTTTCCTATGAGAAAGAAGGCTTTGAGGACGTCCATTTACTGGATCCACGACTGGCAGCTGTGGAGCAAGCGGCAGCTAGTAAGCTGCTCCAGTATATTCATCGGACCCAGATGCGGGAATTGAACCATCTCAAACCAGTTATCCGCTATGAAATCAAAGATTTCTTACAGATGGACTATGCGACAAAGGCTAGTCTGGATTTGGTTGAGAATGCCCGTTCAGGCAAGAAACAGGGCAGTCTTTTCTGGCTTTTGGATGAAACCAAAACAGCTATGGGCATGCGCCTTTTGCGCTCTTGGATTCATCGTCCCTTGATTGATAAGGAGCGAATCATCCAACGTCAAGAGGTGGTGCAGGTCTTTCTTGACCACTTCTTTGAGCGCAGTGATTTGACAGACAGTCTCAAAGGCGTTTATGACATCGAACGTTTGGCTAGTCGGGTTTCTTTTGGCAAGACCAATCCCAAGGATCTCTTGCAGTTGGCGACTACCTTATCCAGTGTGCCACGGATTCGAGCGATTTTAGAGGCAATGGAGCAACCTGCTCTGGCCTATCTTATCGAACAATTGGATGGAATCCCTGAGTTGGAGAATTTGATTAGCGCAGCGATTGCTCCTGAAGCTCCTCACGTGATTACGGAAGGTGGCATTATCCGTACGGGATTTGATGAGACCTTAGACAAGTACCGTCGTGTGCTCAGAGAAGGGACTGGCTGGATTGCTGAGATTGAGGCTAAGGAGAGAGAAAGCTCTGGCATCAGCACGCTTAAGATTGACTACAATAAAAAGGATGGCTACTATTTCCATGTGACCAATTCGCAACTGGGGAATGTGCCGGTCCACTTTTTCCGAAAGGCGACGCTGAAAAACTCAGAACGCTTTGGTACTGAGGAATTAGCCCGTATCGAGGGGGATATGTTGGAGGCGCGTGAGAAGTCAGCCAACCTAGAGTATGAAATCTTTATGCGCATCCGTGAGGAAGTCAGCAAGTATATACAGCGTTTGCAGGCTCTAGCCCAAGGAATTGCAACGGTTGATGTCTTGCAAAGTCTCGCAGTTGTGGCTGAAACTCAGCATCTGATCCGACCTGAGTTTGGCGACGATTCACAAATTGATATCCAGAAAGGGCGCCATGCTGTCGTCGAAAAGGTTATGGGAGCTCAGACCTATATTCCTAATACGATTCAGATGGCAGAAGATACCAGCATTCAATTGATTACAGGGCCAAACATGAGTGGGAAGTCTACCTATATGCGCCAGCTAGCCATGACTGCGGTTATGGCCCAGCTAGGTTCTTATGTACCAGCTGAGAGCGCTCATTTGCCTATTTTTGATGCCATCTTTACCCGTATCGGAGCAGCAGATGACTTGGTTTCAGGTCAATCAACCTTTATGGTGGAGATGATGGAGGCCAATAATGCCATTTCGCATGCGACCAAGGACTCACTGATTCTCTTTGATGAATTGGGACGGGGAACTGCAACTTATGACGGGATGGCTCTTGCCCAGTCCATCATCGAATACATTCATGAACATATCGGAGCCAAAACCCTCTTTGCGACCCACTATCATGAGTTGACTAGTCTGGAGTCCAGTTTGGAACACTTGGTCAATGTCCACGTGGCAACCTTGGAGCAGGATGGACAGGTCACCTTCCTTCACAAGATTGAACCAGGGCCTGCTGACAAATCTTACGGTATCCACGTTGCCAAGATTGCTGGTTTACCAGCAAAACTGTTAGCAAGGGCGGATAAGATTTTGACGCAACTGGAGAATCAAGGAACAGAAAGTCCAGCTCCCATGAGACAAACAAGTGCTGTCACAGAACAGATGTCACTCTTTGACGCGCCTGAAGAACATCCTATTCTAGCAGAATTAGCTAAACTGGATGTTTACAACATGACACCTATGCAGGCTATGAATGTCTTAGTCGAGTTCAAACAAAAATTATAAAAAGAGTCCCACTCATGCATTTGTGAGTGGGATTTTTCTCTATTACTTTTTATGAGCCAAGAGTTGATTGATGTGGTCTACTTTTTTTGCTTCTCTTTTATAGAGAATAGTCCAGATGATGAGGTAGACAATCGCAAACTCCAGAATAAGCTGGAGATAGAAGATACAGTGGAAGGGAAACCAACCAGCCAGAGTTGCTAGTGGGACAAAGCCAGCCAGCATGAGGAAGAAATGGGAAAGTGTGGCACGGAGCAAGCTCCAGTCACGGCTGAATAATCGCTTGCCAAAGCTAAAGAGAACGCCGATAGCTGACCAGATAAGTGTGCAGTAGAGCAAAACTAGGGCGCCGTGAACCTGATGTTGAGCCATCGCTTGGCCGATGAGAGACTCGGGACTCAGTGGCGCATAGGTATTTGGGGCATAAATGAGTGAAAAGATGATAGAGAGGACGAGGCCGATAAGAACACCAGTGGCTGCATCGTGAAATACTTGTTTTTTCATAGTTCTAATTTCTCCTTGATGGTTTTTAGGTAACGGCGTGAAGAGTAGGTGAAGCTTTCGTTTTTTAAGAAAATTTCAACCAGACCGTTGGGCGTGAGCTTGAGATGAGAGATGGAGTTGATATTGACGATTTCAGATTGGGAAATTTGGATAAAAGTTGTCGGCAGCATTTCAAGAACCTGATAGAGACGCAAATCAATAGTGTAGGTATGAGATGCAGTTTCTGCTAGAACCTTTCGATTCTCTATATAGAAGCGTTGAATCTTACTAATTTTAATTAGATAGACCTGATCTTCAATCTTTCCTTTGATTGTTTCTTTTTGGTCAAGATTTTCAGCGAACTCGATGACTTTCTGGACTTTTTCGGTCGGCTGAGGAGTTTGGACAATCAGCTTTTCTTCCTTGTACGTCTCCTTAATCTGTAGTTCTACTTTCATAAATTTCCCTCCTTTTCAGTTATACAAGGTTGTGATCACTTCTTGTACACCTTTATTAAACACTATTTTACGACCCATGGCAAGAGCTTTTGCCTATGTGGAGAGATTTGGAGTCTATGTGGTATTTGCTTTTTCTGGTAACATCTGAAATATGGTATAATAGCACTAATCAATTTCTAGGAAAATAGATACGGAAAGGGGCTGAAAGATGTCTCATATTATTGAATTGCCAGAAGTGTTGGCAAACCAGATCGCGGCAGGAGAGGTCATTGAACGTCCTGCCAGTGTGGTCAAAGAGTTGGTAGAAAATGCCATTGATGCGGGTTCTAGCCAGATTATCATTGAGATTGAGGAAGCTGGTCTCAAGAAAATCCAAATCACCGATAATGGTCATGGAATTGCCCATGATGAGGTGGAGTTGGCCCTCCGTCGCCATGCGACCAGTAAGATAAAAAATCAAGCAGACCTCTTTCGGATTCGGACGCTTGGTTTTCGTGGAGAAGCCCTGCCCTCTATCGCTTCTGTCAGTGTTCTGACTCTGTTGACGGCGGTGGATGGTGCGAGTCATGGGACCAAGCTCGTTGCGCGTGGGGGAGAGGTTGAGGAAATCATTCCAGCGACTAGTCCTGTAGGAACCAAGGTTTGTGTGGAGGACCTCTTTTTCAACACGCCTGCCCGTCTCAAGTATATGAAGAGCCAGCAAGCAGAGTTGTCTCATATCATTGATATTGTCAATCGTCTGGGGTTGGCTCATCCTGAGATTTCTTTTAGCTTGATTAGTGATGGCAAAGAAATGACGCGGACAGCAGGGACTGGTCAACTGCGTCAAGCCATCGCAGGGATTTACGGTTTGGCGAGTGCCAAGAAGATGATTGAAATTGAGAATTCGGATCTAGACTTTGAAATTTCAGGTTTTGTGTCATTGCCTGAGTTGACCCGAGCCAACCGCAACTATATTAGCCTCTTCATCAATGGCAGATATATCAAGAATTTCTTGCTCAATCGTGCTATTTTAGACGGTTATGGAAGCAAGCTCATGGTGGGACGTTTTCCACTGGCTGTCATTCACATCCATATCGATCCTTACCTAGCAGATGTCAATGTGCATCCAACCAAGCAAGAGGTTCGGATTTCTAAGGAAAGAGAACTAATGGCGCTGGTTTCAGAAGCTATTTCAAATAGTCTCAAGGAACAAGCCTTGATTCCTGATGCTTTAGAAAATCTTGCCAAGTCGACCGTGCGTAATCGTGAAAAGGCGGAGCAAACTATTCTCCCACTCAAAGAAAATACGCTTTACTATGAAAAAACGGAGGAAACCAGCCCCAGTCAAGTTGAGGTGGCTGATCATCAGGTTGAATTAACTGAGGAAGGGAAAGACCTAACCCTGTTCGCCAAGGAAACCTTGGATCAATTGACCAAGCCCGCAAAATTACATTTTGCAGAGAGAAAGCCTGTTAACTACGACCAACTAGACCATCCAGAGTTAGATCTTGCTAGCCTCGATAAGGCTTATGACAAGCTGGAGAGAGAAGAATCATCCAGCTTCCCAGAGTTGGAGTTTTTCGGGCAAATGCACGGGACCTATCTTTTTGCCCAAGGGCGAGATGGGCTCTATATTATAGACCAGCACGCGGCGCAGGAACGGGTCAAGTACGAGGAATATCGTGAAAGCATCGGCAATGTTGACCAGAGTCAACAGCAACTCCTAGTGCCCTACATCTTTGAATTTCCTGCGGATGATGCGCTTCGTCTCAAGGAACGAATGGCACTTTTAGAGGAAGTGGGCGTCTTTCTAGCAGAGTACGGAGAAAATCAATTCATCCTGCGTGAACATCCTATTTGGATGGCAGAGGAGGAAATCGAGTCTGGGATCTATGAAATGTGTGACATGCTGCTCCTGACCAAGGAAGTTTCTATCAAGAAATACCGAGCAGAGCTGGCTATCATGATGTCCTGCAAGCGATCTATCAAGGCCAACCATCGTATCGATGACCACTCAGCCAGACAACTCCTCTATCAGCTTTCTCAATGTGACAATCCATATAACTGTCCCCACGGACGTCCGGTTTTGGTGCATTTTACCAAGTCAGATATGGAAAAAATGTTTCGACGTATTCAGGAAAATCACACCAGTCTTCGTGAGTTGGGGAAATATTAAGAACACAAAAAGCCTTTGTTCCTTTTGACCAAGGCTTTTTAGTTTTTCTAAAGTGGGAACTTGATTGGGTATGGGCAACTTGACACGAAGTTTACACTTGATTGACAAGACCAGTTCTAAAAAATATTGCGAAAACGGAATTAGGTGATTCAAGGTTTTCTAGAGTCATCTTTGTCGGAAGGATTCTCAGGACCAATTACCTTATCAAGATAACGTTGTTTGGTTTTGAGAGCCTTGCTGATAGCAATCGCTGAAGCAATCAAAAGAACGAAGGTCAGCCAAATCCAGGCGGTGAACTCGGCTGGAAAACTAGAACCAGCTAAAAAGAGATAGATAGCCAGAGCCAAGACGAAAATATAAATCACTTGCCAGAGACCATAGGATTTAGCCTCTTTATAGTATTTGTCCTTATCTTCCTCCAAGATCACTTCTATGGAATCTTTTTCAGAGTTTTCATCTAATAGTAGATAGTCAGTTGTCACTTGGAAAATCTTGCTTAATTCAATGATTTTTTCGATTTCTGGAAGAACTTGACCAGACTCCCATTTTGAGATGCTTTGCCGAGAAACATTGATTTGTTCTGCTAGCTTTTCCTGGGACCAACCTTTTTTCTTTCTGAGTTCAAATAGTTTTTCTGCGAGTTTCATCATTCTATCCTCCTTTTTCTACTTCTATCCTAACAATTTTTACTTATAATGAGAATACAATCTCCTGTACTATTTGTCAACCAGAGGTTGCACCTTTTGTTGCCATCTGTCTTGGGGAAATATGGTATACTAGATAGGCAAAATAATGGAGAAAAATTATGTACGAATATTTAAAAGGAATCATTACCAAAATCACTGCTAAATACATTGTCCTAGAGGCGAATGGTATCGGTTATATCTTGCATGTAGCCAATCCCTATGCTTACTCAGGTCAGGTCAATCAAGAGACCCAAATTTATGTGCACCAAGTTGTCCGCGAGGATGCCCATCTGCTCTATGGTTTTCGATCAGAAGATGAGAAGAAACTCTTTCTTAGTCTGATTTCGGTTTCTGGGATTGGTCCGGTGTCAGCTCTTGCTATTATCGCTGCCGATGACAATGCTGGCTTGGTTCAGGCGATCGAGACTAAGAACATTACCTACTTGACTAAGTTCCCTAAAATTGGCAAGAAGACAGCCCAGCAGATGGTGCTGGACTTGGAAGGTAAGGTAGTTGTGGCTAGCAATGACCTTCCTTCCAAGGTGGCAGTGCAAACCAGCGTTGAAAACCAAGAACTGGAAGAAGCTATGGAAGCCATGTTGGCACTAGGCTACAAGGCAACCGAGCTTAAGAAAATCAAGAAATTCTTTGAAGGAACGACAGATACAGCTGAGAACTATATCAAGTCGGCCCTTAAGATGTTGGTCAAATAGGAGAAGAGTATGACAAAACGCTGTGGTTGGGTTAAAATGAACAACCCATTATATGTGGCCTATCATGATGAAGAGTGGGGTCAACCCCTTCATGATGACCGTGCTCTTTTTGAGTTGCTTTGTTTGGAAACTTACCAGTCGGGTCTATCTTGGGAAACGGTACTAAACAAACGCCAAGGATTCCGAGAAGCATTTCATGGCTATCAAATTCAAGCGGTCGCAGAAATGACAGATGGGGAGTTGGAAGCCTTGTTAGAGAATCCAGCCATCATTCGAAATCGAGCCAAGCTTTTTGCGACGCGTGCCAACGCCCAAGCATTTTTACAAATTCAGAAAACCTTTGGCTCTTTTGACGCTTATCTCTGGTCCTTTGTTGAGGGAAAAACGATTGTGAATGATGTTCCTGACTATCACCTAGCACCTGCTAAAACAGCCTTGTCTGAAAAGTTGTCTCAAGATCTCAAAAAACAAGGATTCAAGTTTACAGGTCCAGTCGCAGTTTTGTCTTTTCTACAGGCGGCAGGCCTGATAGATGATCATGAGAATGATTGTGAGTGGAAAAGCGGAAGTTAGTGAGTCCAAGCGTCTAACTATCTGAGAATATAGAAAAAGCTGAGAAATTCCTCTCAGCTTTTTCATTATATGCTAGTAATTTTTATAGTGCAGTGAGAAATGTCAGTCCACCTAAGACAACACCAGCTGAGTTTGGAATAATTAGTATCCAATCTTTCTTAGGTTCTTTTGTCCATCCATAAATAACCCAAATTAAACAAGATACTGCTGCGGATAAAGGCTGGAATGGTTGAGCTTTGTTGCCTTGTAAATTGGCAAAAATTTGTGGGATGTAGGCGATAAATACAATAATCCCGATAAAGGCACCGATTGAACCGACAATTTGATTTATTTTTTGTTTAGTCATATATACCTCCTTCAAAAGGATATCATAGAAATTAGCGAAATGCAATAAATTCAGACACAAATTGTAACGAAAATCAATACAAAAGCACAAAAATGGAGAAATTGTTTATTTTTTGTTATAGTCAAAACGAATGACTTGCTCTTTTGCATCCACATAAGCATGGACGCCAAAGGGCACTATGGCTCTTGGTGTGGCATGCCCAACGTTTAGATTATAGACAATCGGGATATTGCTATCAATGATGTCCATTAAAGCTTCCTTATAGTCGTCATAGAAGGTTTCATCCATAGGTTTCCCGACCAAGAGTCCACTAATGACCTCAAATACCCCAGTTTCTTTCAAAGCCTGCAACATTTTTTTGAAATCCTCAGGCTCAGGCTTTTCTTCACTTGTTTCTAGCAAGAGAATCTTTCCTTCCCAGTCGGATAAGTCAGGGAAGAGTTTGTACTTTCGGCAGAGTTCTCTACTGCCTGCGTATCGAGAATTGTCAAAGATATCGTAGAGGGACTCAAGGCAACCACCGAGGATTTCCCCCTCAAACTGAGCATTTCCTTGTAACAAGTCAAAACCTGTATTTACATGACTGACCCGAGCTGTTCCCAGGGCCTTGGGACTAAAATCAGTCCGTTCCTCATACCAAAGGTCGCTAGGGCGGATTTCTGAAATTTTTCCTGTTTCGATCAGTTCTTTAAAGTAGTGGAGACTATAGGGCAACATTTCCTTGTCCAATTCACAAATGTCTGCTAGAAAGGATTGGCCATAAAAAGTCTTGACTCCCAGTTTGTGCAACATAAGGTGGTTCATAGTTGTATCCGAGAAACCAAGAAAAATCTTTGGTTGGATAACTTTTTGAAGCTGGTCATTTTCAAAAAGGTAGGGTAGCAAACGATAGGTATCATCCCCACCGATGGCGCTAAGAATCATGTCAATGCTATCATCAGAAAATGCCTGCATCAAATCCTCTGCACGCGCCTCAGGATGATCCTTGATAAAGTCCAAGCCCTTTAGCGAATGGGGCAAAAAGACAGGATTGAGTCCCAAATCCTTGAGACGTTGGAGACCCAAGTCCACTTCGTGTTTGACAAAATCCTCTCCGATAACACCACTAGACAAACTAACAATACCAATAGTAGAAACCATATCTCATCCTCCTAGAAATAGATTGAGCCTATTTTATCACAAAAGATGAGAGAAAACTACAAGAATGAGACTCAGAAGTTCTATTGAATCTCAAGAAAGCAAGCAAAAAAGCAACCGCCTGAGCAGTTGCTTATTTATTATCTTAGTAACGTGATGGGCCCGCGCTTGCACTTCGGATATTGAAACGTTTCTTGAGATAGAAGCGAAGAGCGAGAAGGGCAGCTCCCAGGATAGCCAAAGGCAATGGAGCAAGGACTGGATTGAGGTTTGCTGGTAGGAAGCTTGTTGCAAAGAAGACAACCAACCAAAGGACCATAGAGGCCAGGATGACGAGGATTGATTTCCAGAATGGAGGACGTTGGCTACGGTCTGTGTCTGGTCCATAGTATTGGTAGACAAAGTAGTACATCAAGTAGAAGGCAAGTCCTCCTACAAGTCCAACCAACAAGAGGGTAATCAATCCATAGCCAATAGCCTGATCTGTAGAGAAGAAGGTAGTCAGAGCGCTAACCAATGCAAAGAGACTGGTGATAAAAAGGAATGAGTCCATAATCATGAGTTTTGGATCGTCATTTTCCTTAGGATGCTCTTTTTCGTACTGTTCTTTGACGGTAAAACTGTGAGCCCAGTGGGTTGGAGCCCCGTAGAGGGAACGTGCAGTCGTCCCTTTGGCTTGCTCTTCAAGGATTTGGGGAATGACTTCCTCAAAGACAGCCTTGATTTCAGCGTCTGTTTTACCATCTTTGATAAATTGTTGGGTAGCGATGTGGATAAACTCTTGGTTTTTCTTGGTTAGTTTTTGTAAATCAATCTGAGACATAGGGATTCCTCTTAGAACCATTTTTTATGGATGAGATAGAGAGTGAGCGAAACACTCATAGCAAAGGCGATAAAGACGATTAACCAGAAGGCGTGAGGCTCGCCGTTTAGAGGGATTTCATTATCTTTAAAGTTCATCCCGTAGGCTGAGAAGATCATGGTTGGGACAGACATGACGATGGTCACGAGAGCCAGAGTTTTCATGATGTTGTTCTGGTTGTTGGAAATGATAGAGGCAAAGGTCTCTGTCATAGAGTGAAGGACATTTCCATAGATATCTGCCATCTCGATGGCCTGTTGGGTTTCAATCAGGGTATCTTCGAGCAGGTCTTGGTCCTCTAGGTATTTCTTGATATTGCTAGTTGCACTGGTCAATTTCTTAATCACGCGCTCGTTTGTCTTAAGTGAAGCTTTGAAATAGACGATGGTCTTTTCCAATTCCATGAGCTCGATCAGCTCTTCGTTTCGAGTAGACTTGTGAAGTTGACTTTCGATTTGTTCACTCTTACGGTCGATCGAACGAAGGGCAGTCAGGTAAAGCTCTGCGTTGCGGTAGAGAATCTGGAAGATAAAGCGTGAACGCATGAAGGTGTAAAAGTTGCGCAGTCTACGGTTGATAAAGACATCAAGAACTGGGAGAGGTTCCAAGCAGGTGGTGATAATGGTTTCCTCGGTGATGATAATCCCCAGCGGAATCGTAACGTAGTAGGTGCGATTGTTTCTTTCCTCTGTGATGGGAACGTCCACGATGATCAAAGTGTACTCATCTTCGATGGTAATACGGGACATTTCTTCCGCATCGAGCGGTGCTCGGAGGTCGGTGATGTCGATATCGAAGGCGTTGGCGATTTCCAACGATTCATTTTGTGTAGGATTGACGAGGTTGATCCAAGTACCCGGTTCAAGCGTGTCGATCTCTTTAAATTCAGTTGTTGTTGAGAGAAAAACTTGTTTCATATCCCCTATCCTTTCCTACTATTCAGTGATTCATTTTTTGCACCGTACTATTATACTATAAAAACAGCTTTTTGGGTAATAGAATTTCACATTTTTTGGTATAATGGAAAGCAATAATGGACTAGAAAGAACAAAGATGCAAGATAAAATTGTGATTCATGGGGCACGTGCCCATAACTTAAAAAATATTGATGTGGAGATTCCGCGAGACAAGCTAGTTGTTGTGACTGGTTTGTCAGGTTCTGGGAAATCCAGTCTGGCCTTTGATACCCTCTATGCGGAGGGCCAACGTCGCTATGTAGAGAGTCTATCAGCCTATGCTCGCCAGTTTTTGGGCAACATGGAAAAACCAGATGTAGATGCTATTGATGGTCTCAGCCCAGCTATTTCCATCGACCAGAAAACGACTAGCAAAAATCCTCGTTCGACCGTTGGAACGACGACTGAAATTAATGATTATTTGCGTCTCCTCTACGCACGTGTGGGGACGCCTTACTGTATCAACGGGCACGGGGCCATCAAGGCCTCTTCTGTAGAGCAAATCGTGGATAAGGTCTTGGAGTTACCTGAACGTCAGCGTTTGCAAATCTTAGCCCCAGTCATTCGTAAGAAAAAAGGGCAACATAAGAGTGTCATTGAAAAGGTTCAGAAAGACGGTTATGTCCGTGTTCGTGTGGATGGTGAGGTCTATGATGTGACCGAGGTTCCAGAGCTGTCTAAGAGCAAGCAACACAATATTGATGTCGTAGTTGACCGTATTGTCATCAAGGAGGGCATCCGTAGCCGTCTATTTGACTCAATCGAGGCTGCCCTTCGGATTGCAGAAGGCTATGTGATTATCGATACTATGGACGCCTCAGAGTTACTTTTCTCTGAGCACTATGCCTGTCCAGTTTGTGGATTTACCGTTCCAGAGTTAGAGCCTCGTCTCTTCTCCTTTAATGCTCCTTTTGGCTCTTGTAGCGAGTGTGACGGTTTGGGCATCAAACTGGAGGTGGATACTGATTTGGTGGTTCCTGATGCCAGCAAAACGCTACGCGAGGGGGCGCTAGCACCTTGGAATCCTATCTCATCTAACTACTATCCAAACATGCTAGAGCAGGCCATGACAGCCTTTGGAGTAGATATGGATAAGCCTTTTGAGGATTTGTCAGAAGAAGATAAGAACTTGATTCTCTACGGTTCAGATGGCAAGGAATTCCATTTCCACTATGAAAATGAATTTGGTGGTGTGCGCGATATCGATATTCCTTTTGAGGGAGTCGTCAATAATATCAAGCGTCGTTACCATGAAACCAATAGTGACTACACCCGCACACAGATGCGCCTCTACATGAATGAGCTGACCTGCGGAACTTGTCACGGCTACCGTCTCAATGACCAGGCCTTGTCTGTCCGTGTGGGTGGTGAGCAAGGGCCACATATCGGTGAAATCTCAGATTTGTCTATCGCAGACCACTTGGAATTAGTGAGTCAGTTGACCTTGTCTGAAAATGAAGCCATCATCGCCCGTCCTATTCTCAAGGAAATCAAGGATCGCTTGACCTTCCTCAATAACGTAGGTCTTAACTATCTGACTCTGTCACGTTCGGCAGGAACCCTTTCAGGTGGAGAGAGTCAGCGTATTCGCTTGGCAACTCAGATTGGCTCTAACCTATCAGGAGTCCTCTATATACTGGACGAGCCGTCAATCGGTCTCCACCAGAGGGATAATGACCGCCTGATTGCCAGTCTGAAAAAGATGCGTGACTTGGGCAATACGCTCATCGTGGTGGAACACGACGAAGATACCATGCGCGAGGCGGATTATCTGATTGATGTTGGTCCGGGTGCTGGTGTTTTTGGTGGGGAGATTGTTGCTGCAGGAACTCCCAAGCAGGTGGCTCGCAACAGCAAGTCTATTACAGGCCAGTACTTATCAGGAAAACGAGCGATTCCAGTGCCAGAAGAGCGCCGTTCCGGAAATGGTCGTTTTATTGAGGTGACAGGAGCGCGTGAGAATAACTTGCAAAATATTACTGCTCGCTTCCCACTAGGAAAATTCATTGCGGTGACAGGTGTGTCAGGTTCAGGGAAATCGACCTTAATCAACAGTATCCTCAAAAAAGCCATTGCCCAGAAGCTCAACCGCAATTCAGACAAACCTGGTAAGTTTAAGACGATTACAGGGATTGAGCATGTAGACCGCTTGATTGACATTGACCAGAGCCCTATCGGACGGACGCCAAGGTCTAACCCTGCCACCTATACGGGGGTCTTTGACGATATACGTGATCTTTTTGCCCAGACAAATGAGGCTAAGATTCGAGGCTACAAGAAGGGGCGTTTCAGTTTTAACGTCAAGGGTGGTCGTTGCGAAGCCTGCTCAGGTGACGGGATCATCAAGATTGAGATGCACTTCTTGCCAGATGTTTATGTTGCCTGTGAAGTTTGCCATGGGACTCGCTACAACAGTGAAACCCTAGAAGTCCATTACAAGGAAAAAAATATCTCGCAGGTTTTGGACATGACTGTCAACGATGCCGTGGAATTCTTCCAACACATTCCTAAGATTCAACGTAAACTTCAGACCATCAAGGATGTGGGGCTGGGCTATGTAACGCTAGGTCAACCGGCTACCACCCTTTCTGGGGGAGAAGCTCAGCGTATGAAGTTGGCTAGTGAACTCCACAAACGCTCGACAGGAAAATCTTTCTATATTCTGGATGAGCCAACGACAGGGCTTCATACTGAGGACATCGCTCGCTTGCTTAAAGTCTTGGCTCGCTTTGTCGACGATGGCAATACAGTCCTCGTCATCGAGCACAATCTAGATGTTATCAAGACGGCAGACCATATCATCGATTTGGGACCTGAGGGCGGTGTCGGTGGTGGAACCATCATCGCAACAGGAACCCCAGAAGAAGTAGCGGCCAACGAAGCCAGCTACACAGGACACTATTTGAAAGGAAAGTTACATCATGAATAAACGTGTACAAGCATTTCTAGCTAAAATGCAAGAAAAAGAACTAGATGGCATCATTATCAATAACCTTAAAAATGTTTACTACTTGACTGGTTTTTGGGGCTCAAACGGAACAGTCTTCATCAGCCGTGACCGTCAGGTTTTGGTGACAGACTCTCGCTATATCATTGCAGCTAAGCAAGAAGTAACAGGTTTTGAGATTGTGGCTGACCGCGATGAATTGGCTGTTATTGCAGGCATTGTTAAGGATATGGGCTTGTCTCGTATCGGTTTTGAGGACGAGATTTCGGTCTCTTATTACCACCGTATGCAGGCAACTTTTGCAGGGATTGACTTGCTTCCTCAGACTCAGTTTGTTGAAGGTCTTCGAATGATTAAGGATGAGAAAGAGATTGCGACTATTCGCAAGGCTTGTTCCATCTCAGACCAAGCTTTCCGCGATGCACTTGACTTTATCAAACCAGGAAAGACTGAAATCGAGATTGCCAATTTCCTTGACTTCCGCATGCGGGAGCTAGGAGCATTTGGCTTATCCTTTGATACAATCCTAGCAAGTGGTATCAACTCTTCCAAACCCCATGCCCATCCAATGCACAAACCGGTTGAAGCAGGAGAAGCCATCACCATGGACTTCGGCTGTCTCTACGACCACTATGTCAGCGATATGACACGGACCATCTATCTAGGCCATGTCAGTGACGAGCAAGCAGAAATCTACAACACAGTTTTGAAAGCCAACCAAGCTCTGATTGACCAAGCCAAGGCAGGTCTAGGTTTCCGTGACTTTGACAAAATTCCTCGTGATATCATTGTGGAAGCAGGCTATGGAGACTACTTTACCCACGGTATTGGACACGGTATCGGACTGGATATCCACGAAGAACCCTACTTTAGCCAAACTTCCAAAGAAGTCATTAAATCTGGTATGGTCTTGACTGATGAACCGGGTATTTATATTGAAGGTAAATACGGGGTTCGTATTGAAGATGATATCCTGATTACAGATAACGGTTGTGAGTTATTGACACTTGCTCCAAAAGAATTGATTGTTATCTAAAAAATGAGATAAATCGTTGACTTTTATATTTTAAAGGTTTATACTGATAGACGAAAACGGTAGGTGAGGCTACCATAGGGATACGGATGACTACCGCAAAGTAGTGGAGACACTACTCGTTGGTCAACAGTCCTGGTCGCGAAGGCCAAGACTAAGCTCATTTCATTGCCCTATGGAGTTAAAGCTTGAACGAAAAACAGATAATTAGTTTTTTAATCCTGCCATTTTATGGCAGGATTTTCTACTGTTTTAGAACAGGGAAAGGAGACAGACGATGCAAATTGACGACCACCCAGAACCGCACATACACAGCCAATCGCTGATTTGTGTCGTTCTGCCCTTATAAAGTGATTGGTCTCTGTGTATGAAACACATCATTCATACAGATAGGAGAAACCAATGAAAACTACAAAAGAAAGATTAGCAACAGCTATTCACACACCTCTAAACGAAACTCTATCTTTTTATAAGACAAGTCTAACAGGCTTGACTGAGGAGCAGGTGGAGAAAAATCGTGACCTATATGGCGAAAACACCATCACCAAGGGTCAAGAAGACAGTATCCTCAAAAAGATTTACGAATCTATTATCAATCCATTTACAATCATCCTGCTTGTCATTGCGATGATCTCCATGGTGACCAATGTCTGGTTGGCAAAGCCTGGACAAGAAGATCCGACGACCTCTATCATTATCGTCGTTCTCGTATTGATCTCTGGTGGCATACGCTTTGTCCAAGAATTACGGAGTGACAAGGCTGCGACCAATCTATCAAAAATGATTGTGAACACAGCCACAGTTATTCGCGAAGGCCAGAGTTTAGAGGTCGCAATTGAAGATTTGGTCGTTGGAGATATAGTCAAATTAAGTGCTGGGGACATGATTCCAGCAGACCTCCTTTTGATTGAATCACGTGATTTCTTTGTCCAACAGTCTGGTTTGACAGGTGAAAGTGACTCGGTTGAAAAACTGGCCTTGTCAAAAATGAGTCAGTCAAACTTCGATAGTCTGCTAGAAGCAGAAGCGCTCGCCTTTATGGGAACCAATGTGATATCAGGAAGCGCCAAGGCTTTAATTCTAGCGGTCGGTGATGACACCATGATGGGAGAAATCGAGCAGACTCTCAATACCTATGACGAACCGACCTCTTTTGAACGGGAGATGAACAGCATCTCTTGGCTCTTGATCCGTTTGATGTTAGTCATGGTTCCCATCGTGTTTCTCTCCAATGGCTTGACAGATGGCGACTGGCTGGAAGCAGGTGTGTTTGCACTGAGTGTTGGTGTTGGATTGACACCTGAGATGCTTCCTATGATCATCACGGCTAGTTTAGCAAAAGGCTCCATTATCATGGCCAAGGAAAAAGTCGTCATCAAAAAACTCAATGCCATACAGGACCTAGGTGCTATTGATATCCTATGCACGGATAAAACCGGAACCCTTACCCAAGATGAAATTGTCCTTGAATATCCTTTGGATATACATGGAGATTTGGATTTGTCTGTGTTGAGACGTGCCTATCTCAATTCCTATTTTCAAACGGGATTGAAAAACTTGATGGACCGTGCCATTATCAGTAGAACTGAAAAAGAAGCTAAAGAACACGCTATTTTACAAAATTTGGATACTAGCTTCCAAAAAATAGATGAATTGCCCTTTGACTTTGAGCGTAGACGGATGAGTGTCATCGTCAAGGATGAGAACGAAGTTGTTAGTTTGGTAACCAAGGGTGCCCTAGAGGAAATGCTTGCGATTTCAACCCATGTGGAATATCAAGGTCAGATTAGCCCTCTGACGGATGATATCCGAGTGGAAATCTTAAAAGAAGTAGACCAACTCAATCAACAGGGCTTGCGAGTCTTAGGAGTCGCCTATAAAACAGGCCTAAAAGAAGGTTTTGCTTACTCCGTTGAAGATGAAAAAGAGATGATTCTAACAGGATATCTTGCCTTTCTAGATCCACCAAAACCATCTGCAGCACCTGCTATCCAAGCTTTGTTAGAACACGGTGTTCAAACAAAGATCTTGACGGGAGACAATGAGAAGGTAACCCAAGCAGTTTGCGAAAAAGTTGGTCTAGACGTTGATCAAATCTTGTTGGGTTCTGATATTGACGCTATGACGGACGAAGAGTTGACCCAAGCAGTTGAGAAGGTGACCGTCTTTGCCAAACTCTCTCCTGATCAAAAGGCACGAATCATCTTACAAATCAAATCGAATGGACATTGTGTCGGCTATATGGGAGATGGGATTAATGATGCCCCTTCTATGAAAGTGGCAGATGTGGGGATTTCTGTTGATACAGCAGTAGATATTGCCAAAGAAACGGCTGATGTCATTTTGCTAGATAAGGATTTGATGGTGCTTGAAAAAGGGCTGGTTGAAGGGCGCAAAGTCTATGCCAACATGACCAAATACATCAAGATGACGGTCAGCTCTAATTTCGGGAACATTTTCTCTCTTTTAGTGTCTGGTATCTTTTTACCTTTCCTTCCTATGGCTCCGATTCACTTGATTGTGTTAAACCTAGTCTACGACCTTTCTTGTATCGCCTTGCCATTTGATAATGTGGATGAAGACTTTTTGAAGCATCCTCATAAGTGGGAAGCCAAGTCCATTACTCGTTTTATGATTTGGATGGGTCCGATTTCTTCTGCCTTTGATATTTTGACCTTTATCTTGCTCTATTTTGTCATTGTCCCAATGGCGACAGGTCATGCCTATGTTCACGGAGCAGAGTCTGCAAGGGGCTTTATCATCTTGTTCCAGACTGGTTGGTTCATTGAATCCATGTGGTCCCAAACCATGGTTATCCATATGCTTCGCTCAGCAAAATTGCCTTTCTTACAAAGTCGACCATCATGGTTTGTTCTTGGAACAACCTTGCTAGCAGCTAGCTTTGTGACCTTCCTTCCCTACTCTTCAATTGCTAGCCTGCTTCATTTAACCCCTTTGGAACCAATTTATTTCCTCTTTTTGCTTTTGATCATCGTTCTCTATATGATCAGTGTTACAGTTGTGAAACGAATCTATATCAAAAAATTTAAAAGTTGGCTATAAATTGATTTTGTCAAGAAAAAAGTACGGAAATCGCTAAAAAAGTTAAATTTTTTTAAAAATAGGTCGCAAGTCGGATGTTTTTTATGGTATAATAGACTAAACTGATAGTAACATGTAGCGAAAGGGGTAGGCACATGATTAAGATTTATACCGTCTCCAGTTGCACAAGCTGTAAGAAAGCGAAGACTTGGCTCAACGCACACCAGTTAAGTTATAAAGAACAAAACCTTGGTAAAGAAGGGATTACGAGAGAAGAACTACTCGATATTCTGACAAAGACAGATAATGGAATTGCCAGCATTGTATCATCAAAAAACCGCTATGCGAAAGCTTTAGGAGTTGACATCGAAGATTTGAGTGTCAATGAAGTACTCAACTTAATTATGGAAACACCACGGATCTTAAAAAGTCCTATTCTAGTTGACGAGAAGCGTTTGCAGGTCGGTTACAAAGAAGATGATATCCGTGCCTTTTTACCACGCTCTGTCCGTAATGTAGAAAATGCAGAAGCACGTTTGCGTGCAGCTCTATAAACATCGAGGCTGGGGTATCTCCTAGCCTTGTTCATTTTTTATCAAAAAATTATGTGAGGAATTATGAAAAAGATAGTAATTGGCGCAGCTACTCTCCTCCTGCTACTTGCAGGATGTGGCCAAAAGAAGGAAACGACATCCAGTTCAAAACATGAATCCGAAACACTCCAGTCTACTCTGCCCGTTTTGGAAAATGCGGAAAAGAATACGGTTGTGACCAAAACTTTGATTTTCCCTGAGTCAGGAGATGGCGTCAAGCAAACGCAAACCATTACCTATAAAGGGAAACAATTTCTAAAATTGGTTATTCGGCAGATACGGCCCTTAAGTGAGGAATTGAAATCCTTTATCGCTGACCACGGTCTTGAAGAAACTCAAAAAGCTCTTTTAGAAGCAGAAGAAAAGGATGAAATGCTTCAGGAAGCGCGCAAATTGGCAGGTTTTACACTTGAAACCAAACTGCTCAGTGAGACTGAAATCCAGACCACAACGACCTATGATTTACAAGTCTTGGATGTCAAAAAGGCGTCGCAGACAGATTATTTGAAAAATCTTGGCTTAGAGACTCTTTTGAAAAATGAACCAAGCCAATATATCGCAGACAGAGTGGCAAATGGTGCGACAGAACAGTAAGAAAATCCAAATAAATGGATTGACTTAATTGTAGAACGTAAGGAAATATGCTATAATAGTACTATTCTAAGGAAAGAGGGTGTTAGAATGGGATTTACTGAAGAAACTGTACGTTTTAAATTGGATGATTCCAACAAGAAGGAAATCAGTGAAACGTTGACAGATGTCTATGCTTCTCTGAATGAAAAGGGTTATAATCCGATAAATCAAATCGTCGGTTATGTATTGAGTGGAGACCCTGCCTACGTTCCTCGTTACAACAATGCACGAAATCAAATCCGTAAGTATGAGCGTGATGAAATTGTTGAAGAATTGGTACGCTACTACCTTAAAGGACAAGGAGTCGATCTATAATCTATGAGAATTATGGGATTGGACGTTGGTTCAAAAACAGTAGGGGTGGCTATTAGCGATCCACTAGGCTTCACTGCTCAGGGACTTGAAATCATCCAGATTAATGAGGATCAGGGCCAGTTTGGTTTTGACCGTATCAAGGAATTGGTTGACAGCTATAAGGTGGAACGCTTTGTAGTAGGTTTGCCAAAAAACATGAACAATACCAGCGGTCCGCGAGTAGAAGCCAGTCAAGCCTATGGTGCCAAGCTAGAAGAACTCTTTGGTTTGCCAGTAGACTATCAGGATGAGCGCTTGACGACCGTTGCTGCGGAACGTATGTTGATTGAACAAGCAGATATCAGCCGTAACAAACGTAAGAAAGTTATTGATAAATTAGCTGCTCAGCTGATTTTGCAAAATTATTTAGATAGAAAATTTTAAGACAGAGGAGAAACTATGTCACACGATCACAACCATGACCACGAAGAACGTGAATTGATTACACTAGTAGATGAGCAAGGAAATGAAACCTTGTTTGAAATTCTTTTGACCATCGACGGAAAAGAAGAATTTGGTAAAAACTATGTTCTCCTAGTGCCAGTTAACGCAGAAGAAGACGAAAACGGTGAAGTTGAAATCCAAGCTTACTCATTCATCGAAAATGAAGACGGAACAGAAGGCGAATTGCAACCAATCCCAGAAGACTCAGAAGACGAATGGAACATGATTGAAGAGGTCTTCAACAGCTTTATGGAGGAGTAAAAACGTCCGGGGGACGTTTTTAGCCCAACTCCTAGAAATTGGAAGAGTTGGAATATTCGGGGGATATTTTTACCCCAGTTCCTTTAAATAAGAGAGAACTGGTAAGTCTGGGAGACTGTATCACCCCAACTCCTAAAAATTGGAAGAGTTGGAATACCCGGGGGACGTTTTTAGCCCACGTTGAAATTCATAGTAGCTAGTGATTAGCTAACCAGGTAAGAGGTTGGGATTTTTGTCCCGACCTCGCTTTTTACTTGCAATTATACTTTGTTGTGGTAGTGGATTGTACTTTTGTTAAGGAGACATGTATGTTTGAAGTAGAGGAATGGCTCCATAGTCGGATTGGTTTAAACTTTAGATCTGGACTTGGAAGAATGCAGCGAGCAGTGGATTTGCTGGGGAATCCTGAGAAGACTTATCCTATTATCCACGTAACAGGGACTAACGGTAAGGGGTCAACTATTGCCTTTATGAGGGAGTTGTTTGTTGCTCATGGTAAAAAAGTTGGTACTTTTACCTCTCCTCATATCATCAGTATCCATGATAGAATCTGTATCAATGGGCAACCGATCGTAGATGAAGACTTTACCCGTATAGCTAACCAAGTCAAGGAGATGGAAAAAACTCTTTTGGAAACACATGACCAATTGTCTTTCTTTGAGTTGTTGACCTTGATTGCTTTGCTTTACTTCAAAGAGCAGAGAGTGGATCTAGTCCTGCTAGAAGTGGGGATTGGTGGTCTACTTGATACGACTAATGTCGTAACAGGAGAGATTGCCGTTATTACTTCCATTGGCCTAGATCATCAGGAGACCTTGGGCGATAGTCTGGAGGAAATAGCCGAGCAGAAAGCTGGTATCTTCAAGGCTGGAAAGAAGGCGGTCATTGCCAAGCTTGCTCCAGAAGCGGAGTTTGTTTGTCAAAAAAGAGCGAGAGAGTTAGATGTAGACCTTTATCAAGCTGGGCAAGACTTCACCTTGAATGCAGGAGATTTTTCAAGTAGCCTAGCAAGTTTTTCACAGCTTGAAATTGGTTTGGAAGGTGCTTATCAGCAAGAAAATGCCGCCTTGGCTTTAGAAACTTTTCTTCTATTTATGGCGTCAAGAGGTGAAAGGGTCGAAGAAGAGTTTGTCAGACAGGCCTTCAAAGAAACTCGCTGGGCAGGTCGATTGGAACGGATTCGTCCGCATGTCTACCTAGACGGGGCTCACAATCTGCCAGCCTTAACCCGTCTGGTCGAGTTTATCCAAGGGAAAATCCAGCAAGGTTACCAGGTTCGCATCCTTTTTGGGGCTCTTAAACGCAAGGATTATCAAGGAATGTTAGGCTATCTGACGGAGCGGTTACCTGAGGTGGAACTTAAGGTAACAGGTTTTGACTACCAAGGCTCTTTGGATGAGAAGGATGTGGCGGGTTACGATTTGATTCCTTCCTATGGCGACTTTATAAGAGAATTTGAAGATAAGGCCAATAACCAGAACTTGCTTTTCGTGACGGGCTCGCTCTACTTTATCTCGGAAGTACGAGAGAGTTTGGTTGGAAGCGATGGGACTAGTTGACCTTCTATGTTTAAGTTGTTATACTGGAGGTAGGAGGTATATCCGGAAACGATTCCAGTAAATTATTGGCACAAAAGAAAGGAAATCGCTATGAAAACGAAAACATTCACACTTTCTATTGCTTCCCTAGCAATTCTTAGTCTTTTAGTAGCTTGTGGACCTAAGGCACAAGCCCCTACCCAGCAATCTGATCAGCAATCATCTTCTCAACAAGAATCATCTTCTAGTGCTGCTACAAGTGCTAGTCAACCACAAACGTCCTCAAGTCAGGACACTACTGTAGCTCAACCTACGAACATCGATGGTACCTATACTGGAAAAGATGAGAATGACCAAATCACTCTTGTTGTAACAGGTAAAACTGGTATATGGACTGAGGTCGAGCCAGATGGAGATAAGGAAATCAAGCAAGTCAGCTTTGAACCAGAAAATCAACGTGTTATTATCGGTGATGATGTCAAGATTTACGCAGTTAATGGTAATCAATTGATTATCGACGATATGGACCGAGAGGCATCTGACCGAGTGGTATTAACTAAGCAATAATGATTAAGTAAAAGTTCCAATGAGATGAAAGCTATCTTTTTGGAGCTTTTTTTCTTGAAAAAGTGGCTGGCTGTTCTTTACTAACTTTTTACTTAAAGCGCTTACAAATATTTGTAAAACTTCTTATAAGGTCGTATACTTATAGTAAATAATCAAATAGCGCAGAGGCACAGGAGGAAAAGCATATGGCTACATTTTACGTTCCATCGGTTAATCTTATCGGTAAAGGTGTTGTAAATGAAGTAGGTCCGTATATCAAGGAATTGGGGTATAAGAAGGCTCTTTTGGTGACAGATAAGTTCATCGAGGGAAGTGATATTTTACCTAAGGTCCTAAAACCACTAGATGCTGAAGGGATCGAATATGTGATCTTTAGCGATGTTGAGCCAAATCCGACTTGCAAGAACGTCACAGACGGAGTGGATGCTTTGGAAGAGCATGGATGTGACTTCATCATCAGTCTTGGGGGAGGGTCTCCACAGGATGCGGCTAGTTGTATCTCTATCATTGCGACAAATGGTGGCAAACCACAGGACTACGAAGGACTTCACAAGTCTGCTGAAAAAGGGTTGCCAGTGGTTGCGATCAATACAACAGCTGGAACTTCTGCAGAAATCACCATTAACTATGTCATTACTGACGAAGAACGCAAGGTCAAGATGGTAATGGTTGATAAGAACAGCCTTGCCCTCATCTCTGTCAATGATCCAGAACTCATGCTTTCAAAACCGAAAGGATTGACAGCGGCGACGGGTATGGATGCTCTTACTCACGCTGTCGAAGCCTTGGTAACACCGGGTGCTTATGATGTAACCAAGAAATTGTCTATCGGAGCTATTGAACTCATCAAAGAGTATCTTCCTCGTGCTGTGGCTAACGGACAAGATATTGAAGCGCGTGAGGCGATGGTTAATGCCATCTTCCTTGGCGGTATGAGTTTTAACAACGCTGGTTTGGGCTACGTTCATTCTATGGCTCACCAACTCGGTGCGGTATATAACTTGCCGCATGGTGTCTGCTGTGCTATGCTTCTCCCTGTTGTAGAACGTGAAAATGCCAAACGTGTACCAGAAGCTTTTCGCAATGTGGCCAAGGCTTTGGGTCTCCATGTTGAAGGGAAAACAGACCAAGAATGTGCTGCCTACGCTATTGCTGAAATTGAGAAACTGTCTGAAACAGTAGGCATTCCAAAGAAACTCACTGAACTCGGTATCCAAGAAAAAGACTTTGACTTTGACTACCTTTCTAAGAATGCCTTGATTGATGCTTGTGCACCTGGAAATCCATTTATGCCAACTTTAGAAGAAACCATTGCTCTCTACAAAGAACTCTTCTAAATATCAAGTAGAGTGGAAGGGACTTATTCCTCAAAATATAAATAATATTGGAAAGAACTATCATTTTGGTAGTTCTTTTTTTAAAAATTTGCTATTCTAGACATATGAGAAAAATCAAAATTGATGTGATTGTAGTGCCCTTAAGTGGGCATCTCTTCCCGACCCTGAATCTGCTCGCACCCTTGTTGAAGGATCCCTTGTATGAGATTCGATTATTTACAGGACCGCAACGAAAAGCTGTCGCAGAGGAGATGGGATTCCAGGTGATTCCCATTTTAGAAAATTGTGTAGATGAGTTTGAGCGTGTAGCCAACAATGAAGGGCAGTTAAACCTTATTTCTGCTTATCGACAGTTGTCAGCTAGTCTTGATTTGATCAATGTGGTTTCAGATCAATTAGTGCAAGAGTGGCAGGAAAATCGACCTGATATTGTGATTGCGGACTTTATAACCCTCTCTGGAGGACTAGTGGCGGAACAGTTGGATATTCCTTGGATAACCACAATGGCGACACAGTTTGCCATTGAAACGACAGATGGACCGCCTTGTTTCTTTGGAGGAATGGGCAGTCCAAAGACATCTTTCCAATCTATCCAGCAATGGCTAGGAAGAAAAGGGACTCGTTTAGGGAAACGAATCGTAACCTTTTTATTGAGAGAACGCTTGAAACGTTACGATTTTAAGCTCTACAATCAAAAAAATCAGGAAACCATTTATTCGCCCTACTCCATCTTGGGAATTGGGATGAAAGAGTTGGAGCTGAAAAGTGGTTTTCCAGAGCACTATCTTTGGGCGGGACCTTTTGGGTCTTCGATTGAGAGAGCAGAGAATTATCCTCTGGATTTGGCTCCTTATGCAAATCATAAGAAAGTCCTCGTATCTTGTGGGACTCAGCTAGCATGGGCCAAAGACAACCTCCTCTACCAGACCCAACAATTGGCAAAAGCCCATCCGGACTGTCACTTCTTTGTGACTCTGGGGTTTGGCGGACAAGACTTCCGATGTGAGGAGCTCATGGACAATGTTTCTGTGGTATCCTATCTTCCCTATAAGGAATACATTCCTCAGATGGACTATGTGATTCATCATGGCGGTGCGGGCATTTTTTACCAATGTATTATCTATGACAAGCCTGCCTTGATTCTCCCCCATGACTATGATCAGTATGACTATGCGGTTCGTGGCTTAGAGGCGGGGATTGCTCTGACTGCTAAGCGAGAGGATACGGAAGCAATTGGACGCGCTTTTGATAAGCTATTGGCTAGAGATGACTGGTCAGACTTGAACAAACTCAGTCGCGCAGCTCAAATCTATCAGCCAACAGAGATTCTGAAGAGCGAAATACATCGACTCTTAGGGGACAAGGAGAAGTAAAAAAATGAAGAAAGTATTGGTAACAGGTGCTACGGGCTTTCTAGGTAAGTATGTTGTTGAAGAGCTCAGTCAGTCGGGTTATCAGGTACGCGCTTTTGGACGCAATCGCAAGGTGGGTCAGTCTTTAGAAACTTCTACTGTGGCATTTTTTCAGGGAGATTTGACCAAACAAGAGGACTTAGCTCAGGCTTGTCAAGAGATGGACATGATTGTGCATGCGGGTGCTCTTTCTACCGTTTGGGGACCTTGGGAGGACTTCTACCAGACAAATGTCTTGGGAACCAAGTATGTTCTGGATGCTTGTCGAGAGGCTGGTATTCAGCGTTTGGTTTATGTGTCCTCGCCTAGCATCTATGCTGCGCCTCGAGACCAGCTAGCTATCAAAGAAAGCGATGCGCCTCAGGAAAATAATCTGAACAACTACATTCGCAGTAAGCTGGCTTCGGAGAAGCTGTTTAAGGATTATCCCGATGTTCCGAGTATTATCTTACGGCCTCGTGGGCTTTTTGGGATTGGGGATACCAGTATTTTGCCCCGAGTTCTCAAACTCAGTCAGAAGATTGGTATTCCCTTGATAGGGGACGGTCGTCAGCTCATGGATATGACCTGTGTGGAAAATGTCGCTCTGGCCATTCGCTTGGCACTAGAGACCCCTCAAGCTAGTGGCCAAGTTTATAATATTACCAATGGGGAACCAAGAGCCTTTAAGGATTTGATAGAAGAAGCCCTGAGAGGACTGGGCTATCCGATAACATACAGAAAAGTGCCGGCTCCTCTTCTTTCAGCTATTGCAAGTAGTTTAGAGTTTCTTTATAAGACCTTGAAACTCAAAGGCGAGCCGGCTCTGACACGCTATACCTATTATTTGCTGCGGTATAGCCAGACGCTGGACATCAGCAAGGCGGAGCGAGATTTGGGGTATCGCCCTCAAATCAGTATTTCGGAAGGGATTGAACAATATGTCCAAGATTATCGAAAGCATTGATTATTTCCCAGCAGGCTACTGTACCAGCTACACAGGTTTGCTATTTAAGGGAGTTAAGAATCAAAAGATGACCTTTCCAGCAGGTGTTTTTCTTATCAAACACAGGGACAAGGGCTATCTCCTCTATGACACAGGCTATCATTACGATATTAAGACCCATCTTCGCTATGGCTTCTATCGGCTAGGAACGCCCGTTCAAATGACGGAGAAGGACCAAATTTCACGTTTGCTAGAAGTGAAGGGAATCAAACCAGAAGAAATTAACTATGTTCTTCTATCACACCTACATCCAGATCATCTAGGAGGAGCTAGTTTCTTTCCTCATGCAACCTTTATCTTGACAAAAGAAGTATATGAAGTCTACCAAAAACCCAAGTTGAAAGACTTGATTTTCAAGGAGTTTTTACCAGCTTCTTTTGAGAAAAATCTAACCATTATCAGAGCTGACCAGCAAGTTTCAACTTTTCCCTATCGTCCGATTTGTGATCTTTTCGGAGATGGCAGTATCCTAGTTGCTTCAGTTGACGGGCATGCTAGGGGCCAAGCCTGTCTGTATCTTCCAGACCTTAATCTCCTCATTGCAGCAGACCTCTGTTGGGGGATTGACCTCTTACCTTATACCAAGCAGATGCACTTGATTCCTTCCTTGGTTCAGGATAATAAGGCCGACTATATCAGGGGGACAGAGTTTCTGGAGAAAGTTTTAAAGGCCGGTATCGAGGTAGTTGTTAGCCATGATCCTGTAGAAAGGATAGAGTCAATCTTACATGAAAAAAATAACCTTTCTTAAAACCTTTATCCAAACTCGATGGCTTCATCATTTCAAATCTCGAGAAGCTTTAGAAAACTATCAGAAAAAGCAATTAACCAACTATATGGACTTTTTAAAGCGAGAGTCTCCTTACTTTAAAAATGGGGTTCCTAGCGACTTTGACCATATGGACAAGGCTTTTATGATGGAACATTTCAATGAGCTCAACACCCAAGGAGTGGATCGTGATGAAGCTTTGAGCTTGGCTATTGAAAGTGAGAAGACCCGTGACTTCACTGAACTTAAAGGGGAAGTAGCCGTCGGTCTGTCTTCAGGGACGTCTGGACATCGGGGGCTCTTTATCACAACAGAGAAAGAGCGAAGTATGTGGGCTGCAGCTATCTTGGCAAAGATGTTGCCCAAAGGTCAACTTTTTGGACACCGCATCGCCTTTTTCCTGAGAGCTGATAATGAACTTTATCAGACCATCAATACGGCGCTCATTCGTCTAGAGTATTTTGATATTTTCAAACATACAGATGAGCATATAGAGCGACTCAACAACTATCAACCAACGATTATTGTGGCACCAGCCTCTATGTTGCTTGAATTGAGCAAGCGTCTCAAGGATGGAGAGTTAGCTATTTACCCACAAAAAATCGTTTCGGTGGCGGAAATCTTGGAAGATAGTGATAGGGAACGCATCGCAGAGGCCTTTTCTCTGTCCATCATTGACCAAGTTTATCAGGCGACTGAAGGTTTCTTAGCCTGCACTTGCTCAGCCGGCAATCTGCATCTCAACGAAGACATTATCTTTGTGGGAAAGCGGTATCTGGATGACCGCCGTTTTTATCCAGTGATTACGGACTTTAAAAGAAGCAGTCAGCCTGTTTATCGCTACCAGCTCAATGATATCTTGGTTGAAAATCCGGAGCCTTGTCCCTGTGGCTCCTACTATACACGGATTGACAAGATCGAAGGACGCTCTGACGACATCTTCTATTTTGAAGGACTGGATGGGGGACAGGTAACTATCTATCCAGACTTTATCAGGCGCTGCATCCTTTTTGTGGAGAATGTAGGAGATTACCAAGTCAAGCAACATTCCGAGAAGTTAGTGGAAGTTTGTCTAAGCCAACGAGATGAGGATTTAGAGGCAGCTATTCTAGCTCAATTCCAACTCTTGGCCCAGCAAAAGCAATTTATAGTTCCTCGAATCCAATTTTCAGATTATCACTGGGATACTAGCCGTAAACTCAAACGAATCCAACGTTTATGAAAGGATAAAAGACAATGACAGAAGTAAAAAGACACGTAGAAATCGCAGGTTATGGTGCTTGCCTTCCAAAGTACACAGTAACATTCAAAGACCAGACCCGTTATCGTGTAGTTGAAAATGAAGAAACGCAACTTGACTTGGCAGAAGGAGCTATCCACCGTGCACTTGAACATGCAAATTTGGATATTAAAGATATCGATTGCCTTGTATCAGCTAGTGCAGTTGGTGTTCAGCCTATTCCTTGTACGGCTGCCTTGATTCATGAGCGCGTGGCAAAAGGACTCTCAATTCCAGCAATGGACATCAATACAACCTGTACCAGCTTTATTTCTGCTCTATCGACTATGTCTCACCTGATTGAGGCGGGCGAATACAATCGTGTCTTGATTGTTTCTAGCGAGGTTGGTAGTTTAGGGCTCAATCCCAAGCAAAAAGAAAGTTTTGAACTCTTTAGTGACGGGGCAGCAGCCTTTATTTTCCAAAAAAGTCATCAGGAAAAAGGGGTCATTGCTAGTCTCCAACGTACTTGGTCAGAAGGGGCTCACGATACGGAGATTCGTGGAGGTCTGACTTCTTTTCAACCAAAAGAGTACTCTGAAGCGACGAAGACCAACTATATGTTTGACATGAAGGGGAAGAAAATCCTCCTCTTGTCTGCCCGTAAAATCCCAGTCATGTTTGAAGAGTTTCAAGAAAAAACACAGCTAGCCTTGGCAGACGTGGACTATATCATTCCTCACCAAGCAAGTCGTGCTCTTCCTTTGGTCATGGAAAAACTAGGTGTGGCTGAGGATCAGTACCTCAATCTCGTCACTGACTATGGAAATATGGTGTCAGTCTCTGTACCGTTTGGCTTGGCTTATTCTTTAGATCATGGGCTGGTCAAGGAGGGAGATGTCGTCTACCTTATGGGAACCGCAGCTGGTATGACAGTCAATATGTTGGCTCTGAAATTGTAACAATTATCCAAACACGGAACGGTTGGAGCATGAGCAAAGGTAAACGGTTGCCATCTACCCCTGAACTGAGGTATACTAGTAGAAATATTAGTTTAGCAAGCAATTAGGGAGATGTTAGAAAAGGAAGGGGATGTATGACAGCTAGAAAAATGCAGCTACTCATGTCTAAGTATGGTTTTAGTATTGCCATCATGTTGACGGAGTTGATTCTCGTCTTTGGTTTATTTCTCTATCTAGGACAGATGGCTCCGATTCTCTGGATTATCCTTGTTATTTTAGTAAGCTTAGCGACCATTGTATCAATTGTCAATCGGTCCATGAATCCTGAGAGTAAGGTAACATGGCTGTTGGTGGCCTTTGTACCAGTATTTGGTCCCTTGCTCTATATCATGTTTGGAGAACGCCGTTTATCGAAAAAAGAAATGAAGCAGCTAAAGCAACTCCAATCAATGGTTGACCGAGAGGACAATAGCAGAGCCCTCCGTTTGGAGTTAAAGGAAGAGGATAAGTCGGCTTACGGAGTCATCAAATCCCTCCTCAGTATGGATACGAACGCAGATGTCTATGATCGAACGGATACACAATTTTTTGCATCTGGTGAAAGCATGTGGTGTCAGATGCTAGAGGATCTCAAGAAAGCGGAGAAGTTTATCTTTCTCGAATACTATATCATAGAAGAAGGTTTGATGTGGAATAGTATTTTGGAGATTTTGGAAGAAAAGGCAGCTCAAGGAGTAGAAGTGAAGCTTCTCTATGATGATATTGGTTGTATGGCAACCTTGCCTGGAGATTATACCATCCAGCTTCGTGGTCGAGGGATTGAAGCCCACAAATTTAACAAGGTGATTCCACGTTTGACCGTTGCTTATAACAACCGTGATCACCGTAAAATCATGATCATTGATGGGCAGATCGCCTATACAGGTGGTATCAATCTGGCAGATGAGTATATCAACCATATCGAACGCTTTGGTTATTGGAAGGATAGCGGTATTCGTCTGGATGGACCAGCAGTCAAGGCTTTTACTAGACTATTTTTGTCAACCTGGTATATCAACCGTGGGGAAATTAGCGATTTTGACCAATACCATCTCGAAAATCAACCTAGAGATGGGATGGGGCTTTGTATCCCTTACAGTAGCGGACCAAAACCTATCTACCGAGCCCAAGTTGGAAAAACGGTCTATCAAAACCTTATCAATCAAGCTACAGATTACGTCTATATCACGACTCCTTATCTGATCGCTGACTATGATCTAACCGAGAGTATCAAAAATGCAGCTCTGAGAGGAGTAGATGTGCGAATTGTGACGCCATGTATCCCAGATAAGGAGATTATCCAATTGGTTACTCGCGGAGCCTACCCTGACTTGCTATCTGCTGGAGTTCGTATTTATGAGTACAGCCCGGGATTTCTTCATAGCAAACAAATGCTTGTCGATGGAGAGGCAGCTACTGTGGGAACCATCAATTTTGACTATCGTAGTTTGCTCCACCACTATGAAAATGCCGTCTTGCTTTATAGAACGCAGTCCATTATAGATATTGAGAGGGACTTCAAAGAGATTTTTAAAGTTTCTCAAGAAATCTATCCCCACACAATCAAAACAAGCTGGTATCAAAGCCTGATCAAGGAAATTGTTCAGTTGTTTGCGCCCATGCTCTAACTATTCACCAAGATCTAGCCCAAGGCTGGATCTTATTTTTGTCTTTTTGCGAATAGATAAGCAGGAGGATGAAAATGCTAAATCAAGAAGAACATGATTTTATCCTAGAGTTTCAAACAAGCAGTTTACACCGTTTTCGAGAGATTGAACGCTATGCTGAGCTAGATAAGAAGTTAAGGAAATATCAATCCTTAGCTGACATTCCTGTAAGATTTTGATATACTAAAACAGATAAACTTAGAGGAGAAATTGAATGAACGTATACGAGGAAAAAGACGAACAGCTAGAAGAATTTCGATACCAGTATCGGGAACGGCTGGATCAAGAGTCTGAATTTGGGCTGGAGCGAGGTAAGAAGAAACGAACTCCACTTCCGTTTTTTAGTGTGGCAATTTGGAGTCTGGCTGCTACAGCTGTTTCTGTAATGTTGCCTCTGATCTTTGGTTTGGTGAGCCCCCAACAGATGCAAGATCTTTATACTGGTTGGGCGCTACATCAGAGTGGGCAGATTTACACGGATTATTATGGTTCAAATGGACTGCTTTATTACGTACTAATCTATCTCTCTCAAGGGAGTATTCTTTTTGCTTTGGTGGAGTGGTTGGCCTTGTTCGGAGCCGGAGTTTTTCTATTTAAATCCGCAGATACCTTGACAGGTCAGGGAGAGCAGGCTAGACAGCTTTTGTTGGTTTTCTATTTGCTTGTAGGCAGTCTGGGATTTGGTGGTAGCTATGCAGTGGCTGTGGCCTTGCCTTTTCTATTTTATAGTTTTAGCCTAGTGGCTAACTATCTGGATGATCCAAGTAACGATAAAGGTTTCTTGCGAGTTGGGATGAGTTTAGCATTAGCTTTCTTCCTATCACCTATTCCCACAGCTTTGTTTGCAGCCACACTTGCCTTGAGTTTGTTTGGATTTAATATTGCCAAGCGTAAATTTTCTCATGGTTTGTATCAATTTTTCGCATCAGCTCTAGGATTTTCTATCATTTTTTATCCAATTGGCTATTATACAGTCTTAACAGGAACTTTTGGTGATGCGATTAGCCATACTTTGTATCCAATAGATACGCTTAGTCTATTTTCAAATGCCAATCTTATGGAGAATGCTGCTTTCTATGGTTTGCTATCCATCGGTGTTGGGATTCTGACATTGATCTTTTCAGGATTGTTTCAATCTAAACCAGCCAAACAATCTGCTGTCTCAATAGGCGCTATTTTAGGATTATTAGTAACTCTTTCTTTATTAATTCTTTCAAAAGAACCTTTGCATGGCTCACGTTTGGCAGCGATTTTGCCCTTTCTGACATTGTTATCGTTAACCAACATCAAAGAAGGAAGCCCTGATCGTATCAGTCGTAGTAGACGAAGAGTCCGCTCTTCATCACTCTTTGGTCGCTACCTCAAGGGAAATTTCTATCTACCATTAGTTGCGATAGTCTATTTACTTTTCCTACCTGTTTTGAGTCGCTATATTTCGCATCCAAGTACTTATCAGGAACGCGAGCAGCTTGCTAGCTTGGTCAAACAGCAAACGAGTTCTGAGGATCGTGTCTATGCTTGGGATAATCGGCCAGATTTCTACCGCGCAAGTGAACGCTTGACACCAAGCTCTCTAGTAACACCAACACTCTATACTGCAAGCGACGAGAATAAAACGAAACTAGTCAATGACTTGAAAGAAAATCAACCGAAGATGATTTTGGTCAATCAAAAGGTTGCCTTGTGGTCGGATGTAGAGAGCCTACTTAGTGAAAAATACGAGCTTGTTCAGACGGATAGTAAGGAATTCAAGCTTTATAAATCTAAATAACAAATCAATATCTTGTGTATTTTTAAAAATTTTAGAATTTTTAACACAAGATATTGATTTTTCTTTTTAGAGTGGTATAATATCATTTAAGAAGAAAAATAGAAAAGAGCATGGATATGATTGTATTAGAAGAAAACCTTGCAACCGTTCCCACTTTGTTCGTTGAAAAACGAGATGGTAGACGTGTAGTGTTTGATGTAGACAAGATTGACAAAGCTCTCCACAAGGCGGCCGACAAAGTCATGGATGTGACACCCTTGGTCGAAAAACGTCTAAATGGACTGCTTGAGCGTATTGTTGCGGAAATTCACAGTCGTTTCCCTCAAGGTGTCAAGATTTACGAGATTCAAAATATCGTAGAGCATGAACTCCTTGAAGCCAAAGAATATGCGCTAGCTGAGGAGTATATCACTTATCGGACACAAAGGGATTTTGAGCGCTCAAAAGCGACAGATATCAACTTTAGCATTCATAAACTTCTCAATAAAGATCAGGCAGTTGTCAATGAAAACGCCAATAAAGACAGTGATGTCTTTAACACCCAGCGTGATTTGACAGCAGGGATTGTTGGGAAATCAATCGGGCTGCAAATGCTTCCTAAGCACGTAGCCAATGCTCACCAAAAGGGGGATATCCACTATCATGACTTGGACTACAGCCCCTACACTCCGATGACCAACTGCTGTTTGATTGATTTTAAAGGCATGCTGGAAAATGGTTTTAAGATTGGAAATGCTGAGGTAGAGAGTCCTAAGTCTATCCAGACTGCGACAGCTCAAATTTCACAAATCATCGCCAACGTTGCTTCTAGCCAGTACGGAGGCTGCTCAGCTGACCGTATCGATGAGGTCTTGGCTCCTTATGCGGAGAAGAATTACCAAAAACACCTCAAGGATGCGGAAGAGTGGGTCTTGCCTGAGAAACGGGAAGATTACGCATGGAAGAAAACGCAGAAAGATATCTACGATGCCATGCAATCTCTCGAGTATGAAATCAACACCCTCTTCACTTCAAATGGGCAAACACCTTTTACTTCACTAGGTTTTGGTCTAGGAACCAGTCGTTTTGAGCGTGAAATTCAAAAGGCTATCTTGACTATTCGGATCAAGGGGCTTGGTTCAGAACACCGTACAGCTATCTTTCCTAAACTCATCTTTACGCTGAAAAGAGGCCTTAACTTGGAAGAAGGGACTCCGAACTATGACATCAAACAGTTGGCTCTCGAGTGTGCAACCAAGCGGATGTACCCAGATGTCTTGTCCTACGATAAGATTATCGAGCTGACAGGTTCTTTCAAGGTGCCTATGGGTTGCCGCTCTTTCCTTCAAGGATGGAAGGATGAGAATGGTGTAGAGGTCAATTCGGGTCGGATGAATCTAGGTGTTGTGACAGTCAATCTGCCTCGTATCGCCCTCGAATCCGAAGGCGACATGAACAAGTTCTGGGAAATTTTTAACGAACGAATGAACATCGCAGAAGATGCTCTGGTTTATCGCGTTGAACGGACCAAGGAAGCAACACCCGCAAATGCTCCGATCCTTTATCAGTATGGAGCCTTCGGTCGCCGTCTCGGAAAAGAAGAAAGTGTAGATCAACTCTTTAAGAATCGCCGTGCGACAGTTTCGCTGGGCTACATTGGTTTGTACGAAGTGGCTACAGTCTTCTTTGGAAACAGCTGGGAAAGCAATCCTGAAGCCAAGGAATTCACACTGGATATTATTCGCGATATGAAACGTCGTGTGGAAGAGTGGTCTGACCAATATGGTTACCATTTCTCTATCTACTCCACACCGTCTGAAAGTCTGACAGACCGCTTTTGTCGCTTGGATACAGAGAAGTTTGGTTCTATTCCTGACATCACAGATAAGGAATACTACACCAACTCGTTCCACTATGACGTCCGTAAAAATCCAACACCGTTTGAAAAATTAGACTTTGAGAAAGTTTATCCAGAAGCAGGTGCGTCAGGTGGTTTCATTCATTATTGTGAGTATCCGGTTCTTCAACAAAATCCAAAAGCCCTGGAAGCTGTTTGGGACTATGCCTATGACCGAGTTGGCTATCTAGGAACCAATACCCCGATTGATCGTTGCTACAAGTGTGACTTTGAAGGGGATTTTGAACCAACTGAGCGAGGCTTTGCTTGTCCAAACTGTGGCAATAGCGACCCTAAAACAGTAGACGTGGTCAAACGTACGTGTGGTTATCTGGGAAATCCGCAAGCGCGTCCGATGGTCAATGGACGTCACAAGGAAATCGCTGCGCGTGTCAAACACATGAATGGCTCTACTATCAAAACAGCTGGACATGAAGTAACAAATTAGAAGGAAACGCAATGGGGAAATACCAATTAGACGATAAGGGACGCGCACAAGTGACCCGTTATCACGAGAAACACTCGAAAAGTGGAATAGGTAAAAAAGAACGCTTGCTCAACCTCAGAGAACAGTTTTTAAACAAGAACAAGAAAAAATAAAAGTGAGAGTTGCCTCTCGCTTTTCTCTTAATTGGAGGTAAAAATGATACTACGCAGACCAACATTGGCAGATAAAGAAACAGTTTTAGAGATGATGGCAGAGTTTGAACAGACCCAATCAGCCCACGATGGTGGGTTTTGGAACGCCAACAATTTTGTTTACGAAGAGTGGCTAGAAGAAAATCTTCAAGCGGAAGCGGGACTCAATATTCCTGAAAACTGGGTTCCTGCTATCCAGCTGGTTAGTTTTGACGTAGCAGGCCAGGCTCTTGGCTTTCTCAACCTTCGTCTCCGATTAAATGACTACTTACTAGAAAATGGGGGCCATATTGGCTACTCCATTCGTCCATCTGAAAGAGGTAAGGGTTATGCGAAAGAATCCCTCCGACAAGGTCTACAAGTTGCTAAGGGAAAGAATATTAAACGAGCTTTAGTGACTTGTAGCACAGAAAATCCAGCAAGCCGAGCTGTTATCTTAGCTAATGGTGGGGAGTTGGAGGATGTTCGAAATGGAACGGAGCGCTATTGGATAGACTTGGAGTAGACAGCATGACATGGAATACACCAAAACCAGGTGAATGGAAAAGTGAGGAGCTTAGTAAAGGGCGAATCATTGATTACAAGGCTTTTAACTTTGTCGATGGAGAAGGTGTGCGCAACTCTCTCTATGTCGCAGGCTGTATGTTCCACTGTGAGGGATGCTATAATGTTGCGACTTGGTCTTTCAATGCAGGGATTCCTTATACACCAGAGTTGGAAGAACAGATTATGACAGATCTTGCCCAGCCTTATGTTCAAGGTTTGACCTTGCTAGGAGGAGAGCCTTTTCTCAATACAGGTATCCTCCTACCTCTCGTTAAGCGTATTCGAAAGGAATTGCCAGACAAAGACATCTGGTCCTGGACGGGCTACACTTGGGAAGAAATGATGCTGGAGACTCCAGACAAATTGGAACTCTTGTCGCTGATTGACATCCTTGTCGATGGACGGTATGATAAAAGCAAGCGAAATCTCATGCTCCAGTTTCGAGGTTCGTCCAATCAACGAATTATCGATGTGCAAAAATCTCTCAAACAAGGTCAAATAGTGATTTGGGACAAGCTTAATGACGGAAAAGAAAGCTATGAACAGGTGAAGAGAGAATGAAGAAAAATGACCTGATAGAACAACTGGTTTCAGAGATCGAAACGGGAAGAATTAGGACGCTAGGGATCTACGGTCATGGGGCTTCAGGTAAATCAACCTTTGCACAGGAATTGTACCAAGCTTTAGATTCTACTACAGTAAATTTACTAGAAACAGACCCCTATATCACTTCAGAACGTCACCTGGTAGTACCAAAGCAAGCGCCAGATCAAAAGGTGACAGCTTGTCTGCCAGTGGCGCATGAACTGGCAAGTTTGCAGAGAGATATTCTAGCCTTGCAGGCGGGTATGGATATCTTGACAATTGAGGAACCTTGGAAGGCTAGCGAGGTCTTGTCTGGAGCAAAACCGATTTTGATTGTTGAAGGGATGTCTGTGGGTTTTCTACCCAAGGAACTCTTTGACAAAACCATCTGTTTCTACACAGATGAAGAAACAGAGTTAAAGAGGCGCTTAGCTCGAGATACGACTATGAGAAATAGCGATGCATCTTTTGTATTAGCTAGCCATCAGATGAGACGGGAGCAGTATCAGCGATACTATAGAGAAAACGAGTCTAAAGCGGACATTTTAGTGGATCAATCAGAAGATAAATTCAATGTCAAGATGACACATATTATATAGGAGAAAAGATATATTTTTATAGTTGTAAAATCAGTAATCATAGGAAGATGAAAAGAGAAAACAGTTTCATCCTAAAAAAACGAAAAAAAGCTCACAAATCCCTTGCAATCGCAGGGGCTTTGTGTTATTCTATTATGGTGCTGTAAATTACAGCTTTAGCTGTGATGCAAGAGGTTGCGACACGCTCGGTTGCATTGCCACGCAACGCGCGTCGGTTTTCTTGTGGAGCTAGCCTATTATCTTAAATAGACGAAAAGGAGAAAAAGATGGCAAACAAAAAAATCCGTATCCGTTTGAAAGCTTACGAACACCGTACGCTTGATACAGCGGCTGCAAAAATCGTAGAATCAGCTACTCGTACAGGTGCACAAGTTGCGGGTCCAATCCCACTTCCAACTGAGCGTAGCCTCTACACAATCATTCGTGCGACTCACAAATACAAAGACTCTCGCGAACAATTTGAAATGCGTACACACAAACGTTTGATCGATATCGTTAACCCAACCCAAAAAACAGTTGATGCTTTGATGAAATTGGATCTTCCAAGTGGTGTAAACGTAGAAATCAAACTTTAATCTAAAATATAAAAGAGCAGAGGCTGGTGTTTCAATTTAATTGAACACGGGCTAAACTCGGTGTGAAAAAGATAAACTTCCTAGTGTCTGTTAGACACTGCGTCAGTTTCCTATTTTCACTTTGAGTTTGACGCCCTTTGTATCTTAGACTTGAGCATAAAAAACGCTCGTTAAAAACTTTTTGAATAAAAAATATAGAAAAGGAACTATTTTCTCATGACAAAAGGAATCTTAGGGAAAAAAGTGGGAATGACTCAAATCTTCACTGAAGCTGGCGAATTGATCCCTGTAACAGTTATTGAAGCAACTCCAAACGTTGTTCTTCAAGTTAAAACTGTAGAAACAGACGGATACAACGCTATCCAAGTTGGTTTCGATGACAAACGTGAAGTATTGAGCAACAAACCTGCTAAAGGACATGTAGCGAAAGCTAACACGGCTCCTAAGCGCTTCATTCGTGAATTCAAAAACGTTGAAGGCTTGGAAGTTGGTGCTGAAATCACAGTTGAAACATTCGCAGCTGGAGACGTAGTTGACGTAACTGGTACTTCTAAAGGTAAAGGTTTCCAAGGTGTTATCAAACGCCACGGACAATCACGTGGGCCAATGGCTCACGGTTCTCGTTACCACCGTCGTCCAGGTTCTATGGGACCTGTTGCACCTAACCGCGTATTCAAAGGTAAAAACCTTGCAGGACGTATGGGTGGCGACCGCGTAACAATTCAAAACCTTGAAGTTGTACAAGTTGTTCCAGAAAAGAACGTTATCCTTATCAAAGGTAACGTACCAGGTGCTAAGAAATCTCTTATCACTATCAAATCAGCAGTTAAAGCTGGTAAATAATAAAGAAAGGGGAAATCAGTCACAATGGCAAACGTAACATTATTTGACCAAACTGGTAAAGAAGCTGGCCAAGTTGTTCTTAACGATGCAGTATTTGGTATCGAACCAAATGAATCAGTTGTGTTTGATGTGATCATCAGTCAACGCGCAAGCCTTCGTCAAGGAACACACGCTGTTAAAAACCGCTCTGCAGTATCAGGTGGTGGACGCAAACCATGGCGTCAAAAAGGAACTGGACGTGCTCGTCAAGGTTCTATCCGCTCACCACAATGGCGTGGTGGTGGTGTTGTCTTCGGACCAACTCCACGTTCATACGGCTACAAACTTCCACAAAAAGTTCGTCGCCTAGCTCTTAAATCAGTTTATTCTGAAAAAGTTGCTGAAAACAAATTCGTAGCTGTAGACGCTCTTTCATTTACAGCTCCAAAAACTGCTGAATTTGCAAAAGTTCTTGCAGCATTGAGCATCGATTCTAAAGTTCTTGTTATCCTTGAAGAAGGAAATGAATTCGCAGCTCTTTCAGCTCGTAACCTTCCAAACGTGAAAGTTGCAACTGCTACAACTGCAAGTGTTCTTGACATCGCAAATAGCGACAAACTTCTTGTCACACAAGCAGCTATCTCTAAAATCGAGGAGGTTCTTGCATAATGAATTTGTATGATGTTATCAAAAAACCTGTCATCACTGAAAGCTCAATGGCCCAACTTGAAGCAGGGAAATATGTATTTGAAGTTGACACTCGTGCACACAAACTTTTGATCAAGCAAGCTGTTGAAGCTGCTTTCGAAGGTGTTAAAGTTGCAAATGTTAACACAATCAACGTAAAACCAAAAGCAAAACGTGTTGGACGTTACACTGGTTTTACTAACAAAACTAAAAAAGCTATCATCACACTTACAGCTGATTCAAAAGCAATCGAGTTGTTTGCTGCTGAAGCTGAATAATCTAAGGAGGAAATATCGTGGGAATTCGTGTTTATAAACCAACAACAAACGGTCGCCGTAATATGACTTCTTTGGATTTCGCTGAAATCACAACAAGCACTCCTGAAAAATCATTGCTTGTTGCTTTGAAGAACAAGGCTGGTCGTAACAACAACGGTCGTATCACTGTTCGTCACCAAGGTGGTGGACACAAACGTTTTTACCGTTTGGTTGACTTCAAGCGTAACAAAGACAACGTTGAAGCAGTTGTTAAAACAATCGAGTACGATCCAAACCGTTCTGCAAACATCGCTCTTGTACACTACACTGACGGTGTGAAAGCATATATCATCGCTCCAAAAGGTCTTGAAGTTGGTCAACGTATCGTTTCAGGTCCTGAAGCAGATATCAAAGTCGGAAACGCTCTTCCACTTGCTAACATCCCAGTTGGTACTTTGATCCACAACATCGAGTTGAAACCAGATCGTGGTGGAGAATTGGTCCGTGCAGCTGGAGCTTCTGCTCAAGTATTAGGTCAAGAAGGTAAATACGTTCTTGTTCGTCTTCAATCTGGCGAAGTTCGTATGATTCTTGGAACTTGTCGTGCTACAGTTGGTGTTGTCGGAAACGAGCAACATGGGCTTGTAAATCTTGGTAAAGCAGGACGTAGCCGTTGGAAAGGTATCCGCCCAACAGTTCGTGGTTCTGTAATGAACCCTAACGATCACCCACACGGTGGTGGTGAAGGTAAAGCACCAGTTGGTCGTAAAGCGCCATCTACTCCATGGGGCAAACCTGCTCTTGGTCTTAAAACTCGTAACAAGAAAGCGAAATCTGACAAACTTATCGTTCGTCGTCGCAACGAGAAATAATAGTAAACTAGTCGCCTAGCAACTAGGAAATCCGCCAGCTCGGTAGCGCTCTATGTGAGCGCAAGCCGCTGTGGTACAACATTTAAAGGAGAAAATATAAAAATGGGACGCAGTCTTAAAAAAGGACCTTTCGTCGATGAGCATTTGATGAAAAAAGTTGAAGCTCAAGCTAATGACGAAAAGAAAAAAGTTATCAAAACTTGGTCACGTCGTTCAACGATCTTCCCAAGTTTCATTGGTTACACTATTGCAGTTTATGACGGACGTAAACACGTACCTGTTTACATCCAAGAAGACATGGTAGGTCACAAACTTGGTGAATTTGCACCAACTCGTACTTACAAAGGTCACGCTGCAGACGACAAGAAAACACGTAGAAAATAAGGAGAACATAAATGGCAGAAATTACTTCAGCTAAAGCAATGGCTCGTACAGTACGTGTTTCACCTCGTAAATCACGTCTTGTTCTTGACAACATCCGTGGTAAAAGCGTAGCCGATGCTATTGCAATCTTGACATTCACACCAAACAAAGCTGCTGAAATCATCTTGAAAGTTTTGAATTCAGCTGTAGCTAACGCTGAAAACAACTTTGGTTTGGACAAAGCTAACTTGGTAGTATCTGAAGCATTCGCAAACGAAGGACCAACTATGAAACGTTTCCGTCCACGTGCGAAAGGTTCAGCTTCACCAATCAACAAACGTACAGCTCACATCACTGTAGCTGTTGCAGAAAAATAAGGAGGTAAAATCGTGGGTCAAAAAGTACATCCAATTGGTATGCGTGTCGGCATCATCCGTGATTGGGATGCCAAATGGTATGCTGAAAAAGAATACGCGGATTACCTTCATGAAGATCTTGCAATCCGTAAATTCGTTCAAAAAGAACTTGCTGACGCAGCAGTTTCAACTATCGAAATCGAACGCGCAGTAAACAAAGTTAACGTTTCACTTCACACTGCTAAACCAGGTATGGTTATCGGTAAAGGTGGTGCTAACGTTGATGCACTCCGTGCAAAACTTAACAAATTGACTGGAAAACAAGTACACATCAACATCATCGAAATCAAACAACCTGATTTGGATGCTCATCTTGTAGGTGAAGGAATTGCTCGTCAATTGGAGCAACGTGTCGCTTTCCGTCGTGCACAAAAACAAGCAATCCAACGTGCAATGCGTGCTGGAGCTAAAGGAATCAAAACTCAAGTATCAGGTCGTTTGAACGGTGCAGATATCGCCCGTGCTGAAGGATACTCTGAAGGAACTGTTCCACTTCACACACTTCGTGCAGATATCGATTACGCTTGGGAAGAAGCAGATACTACATACGGTAAACTTGGTGTTAAAGTATGGATCTACCGTGGTGAAGTTCTTCCAGCTCGTAAAAACACTAAAGGAGGTAAATAACCAATGTTAGTACCTAAACGTGTTAAACACCGTCGTGAATTCCGTGGAAAAATGCGCGGTGAAGCAAAAGGTGGAAAAGAAGTAGCTTTCGGTGAATACGGTCTTCAAGCTACAACTAGCCACTGGATCACTAACCGCCAAATCGAAGCTGCTCGTATCGCCATGACTCGTTACATGAAACGTGGTGGTAAAGTTTGGATTAAAATCTTCCCACACAAATCATACACTGCTAAAGCTATCGGTGTGCGTATGGGATCTGGTAAAGGGGCACCTGAAGGTTGGGTAGCACCAGTTAAACGTGGTAAAGTGATGTTTGAAGTTGCTGGTGTATCTGAAGAGATCGCTCGCGAAGCGCTTCGTCTTGCTAGCCACAAATTGCCAGTTAAATGTAAATTCGTAAAACGTGAAGCAGAATAAGGAGAAGGCATGAAACTTAATGAAGTAAAAGAATTTGTTAAAGAACTTCGTGGTCTTTCTCAAGAAGAACTCGCGAAGCGCGAAAACGAATTGAAAAAAGAATTGTTTGAACTTCGTTTCCAAGCTGCTACTGGTCAATTGGAACAAACAGCTCGCTTGAAAGAAGTTAAAAAACAAATCGCTCGTATCAAAACAGTTCAATCTGAAGCGAAATAATAGACTAGGGAAGGAGAAATTTCAATGGAACGCAATAATCGTAAAGTTCTTGTTGGACGTGTTGTATCTGACAAAATGGACAAGACAATCACAGTTGTAGTTGAAACAAAACGTAACCACCCAGTCTATGGTAAACGTATTAACTACTCTAAAAAATACAAAGCACATGATGAAAACAATGTTGCCAAAGAAGGCGATATCGTACGTATCATGGAAACTCGTCCGCTTTCAGCTACAAAACGTTTCCGTCTTGTAGAAGTTGTTGAAGAAGCGGTCATCATCTAATCAAGCCTGAAAGGAGAAAACTGAAATGATTCAAACAGAAACTCGTTTGAAAGTCGCAGACAACAGCGGTGCACGTGAAATCTTGACTATCAAAGTTCTTGGTGGTTCTAAACGTAAATTTGCGAACATCGGTGATGTCATTGTGGCATCTGTAAAACAAGCTACTCCTGGTGGTGCGGTTAAAAAAGGTGACGTTGTAAAAGCTGTTATCGTTCGTACTAAATCAGGTGCTCGTCGTGCTGATGGTTCATACATCAAGTTTGACGAAAACGCAGCAGTTATCATCCGTGAAGACAAAACTCCTCGCGGAACACGTATCTTTGGCCCAGTTGCACGTGAATTGCGTGAAGGTGGCTTCATGAAGATCGTGTCACTTGCTCCAGAAGTACTTTAATTGATTGCTCAAAGAAAATTAAAACAAGTCTAGGAAGTGAAACGAAAGCATAACTTGAGTTAGGTGAGTTGAAACTGACGAAGAATTGCTTTGATTTTCGCAGAGTAAAAACAAACAAACTAGTCCCCTGGATTTACTCCAGGGTGCCCTTATGGGCGTAAGAAAAATCAAGGAGAAACCTAATGTTTGTAAAAAAAGGCGACAAAGTTCGCGTAATCGCTGGTAAAGATAAGGGAACAGAAGCTGTTGTCCTTACTGCCCTTCCAAAAGTAAACAAAGTTATCGTTGAAGGTGTAAACATCGTTAAGAAACACCAACGTCCAACTAACGATCTTCCTCAAGGTGGTATCATCGAGAAAGAAGCAGCTATCCACGTATCAAACGTTCAAGTATTGGACAAAAATGGTGTGGCTGGTCGTGTTGGTTACAAATTTGTAGACGGTAAGAAAGTTCGCTACAACAAAAAATCAGGCGAAGTGCTTGATTAATCACGAAGGAAAGGAGAAGTATAATGGCAAATCGTTTAAAAGAAAAATATCTTAATGAAGTAGTTCCTGCTTTGACAGAACAATTCAACTACTCATCAGTGATGGCTGTGCCTAAAGTAGATAAGATCGTTTTGAACATGGGTGTTGGTGAAGCTGTATCAAACGCTAAAAGTCTTGAAAAAGCTGCTGAAGAATTGGCACTTATCTCAGGTCAAAAACCACTTATCACTAAAGCTAAAAAATCAATCGCCGGCTTCCGTCTTCGTGAAGGTGTTGCGATTGGTGCAAAAGTTACCCTTCGTGGTGAACGTATGTACGAATTCTTGGATAAATTGGTTTCAGTTTCACTTCCACGTGTGCGCGACTTCCACGGTGTTCCAACAAAATCATTTGACGGACGCGGGAACTACACACTTGGTGTGAAAGAACAATTGATCTTCCCAGAAATTAACTTTGATGACGTTGACAAAACTCGTGGTCTTGACATCGTTATCGTAACAACTGCTAACACTGACGAAGAGTCACGTGCATTGCTTACAGGCCTTGGAATGCCTTTTGCAAAATAATATAGGAGGTAAATCTAATGGCTAAAAAATCAATGATTGCTAAGAACAAACGTCCAGCGAAGTTCTCTACTCAAGCTTATACTCGTTGTGAAAAATGTGGTCGTCCACATTCAGTTTACCGCAAATTTAAACTTTGCCGTGTTTGCTTCCGTGAATTAGCTTACAAAGGACAAATTCCTGGTGTAACAAAAGCATCTTGGTAATTTAAGATATCAAGGGCGTCAAAACTCCAAGTGAAAATAGGAAACTTGACGAAGAAACTGAAGTTTCTAGGAAAGTTTATCTTTTTCACACAGAGTTTAGCCCGAGTTCAGTTGGGCTTGCCAATTTGAACCCGAGCTACAGCTTTGGCAAAAAAGACCAATTTTCTTTGGAGCATCGCTCCTGCATCAAATTGCCTATTTTTGCTCTTGCTGTTACGCTCTTTGTATCATGTATTAACTAGCAAGTGCAACTTGCAAACTACTAGTAAGAGGAGAACAATAAAATGGTTATGACTGACCCAATCGCAGACTTCCTAACTCGTATTCGTAACGCTAACCAAGCAAAACACGAAGTACTTGAAGTACCTGCATCAAACATCAAAAAAGGGATTGCTGAAATCCTTAAACGCGAAGGTTTTGTAAAAAACGTTGAAATCATCGAAGATGACAAACAAGGAATCATCCGTGTATTCCTTAAATACGGACCAAACGGTGAAAAAGTTATCACTAACTTGAAACGTGTTTCTAAACCAGGACTTCGTGTCTACAAAAAACGTGAAGATCTTCCAAAAGTTCTTAACGGACTTGGAATTGCTATCCTTTCAACTTCTGAAGGTTTGCTTACTGATAAAGAAGCACGCCAAAAGAACGTTGGTGGAGAAGTTATCGCTTACGTTTGGTAAAATCAAGATACAAAGAGCGTCATGGGCAATGTGAAAATAGGAAATCTGACAAAGAGTGTTAACACTCTAGGAAGATTTGTCTTTTTCACACAGACCATAGCTCGTGTTCAATTTAGCTGATTTACTGATCAGCTAAATAGAGAGTAAATTAGTTTAGGAGAAAAAGATGAAAGCTACTGAATTGAATGAAAAACTTATTGTTGCAGAAGACGCTTTGGCTGAATTGTCAAAAGATGACCTTGTATCTCTTTTATGTGAAATTGGTTATAGTCCTGCGGCTATTGATGTATTGACAGAATATCAGGAGTTTGTCAAAGCCTTTCGAAAGAAACTAGGTTTGCTCTAATCCGAATGCCCCCCGTGAAAACTGGCCATCACGGCCTGACAATTTAACAGGAGAAAATAAACATGTCACGTATTGGTAATAAAGTTATCGTGTTGCCTGCTGGTGTTGAACTCACTAACAATGACAACGTAGTAACTGTAAAAGGACCTAAAGGAGAACTTACTCGTGAGTTCTCAAAAGATATTGAAATTCGTGTGGAAGGTACTGAAGTAACTCTTCACCGTCCAAACGATTCAAAAGAAATGAAAACTATTCACGGAACTACTCGTGCGCTTTTGAACAACATGGTTGTTGGTGTATCAGAAGGATTCAAGAAAGAACTTGAAATGCGTGGGGTTGGTTACCGTGCACAACTTCAAGGAAAAAAACTTGTTTTGGCTGTAGGTAAATCTCATCCAGACGAAGTTGAAGCTCCAGAAGGAATTACTTTTGAACTTCCAAACCCAACAACAATCGTTATCAGCGGAATTTCAAAAGAAGTAGTTGGTCAAACAGCTGCTTACGTACGTAGCCTTCGCTCACCAGAACCATATAAAGGTAAAGGTATCCGTTACGTTGGCGAATACGTTCGTCTTAAAGAAGGTAAAACAGGTAAATAATGTTGAGTGGTTGATCTTCAACCACCGACCTATTTTCCAACTTTGTGCATAGCACACGATTTAAAACTAAAGAGGTGAAAACTGTGATTTCTAAACCAGATAAAAACAAACTCCGCCAAAAACGCCATCGTCGCGTTCGCGGAAAACTCTCTGGAACTGCTGATCGCCCACGTTTGAACGTATTCCGTTCTAATACAGGCATCTACGCTCAAGTGATTGATGACGTAGCGGGTGTAACGCTCGCAAGTGCTTCAACTCTTGACAAAGAAGTTTCAAAAGGAACTAAAACTGAACAAGCCGTTACTGTCGGTAAACTCGTTGCAGAACGTGCAAACGCTAAAGGTATTTCAGAAGTGGTGTTCGACCGCGGTGGATATCTATATCACGGACGTGTGAAAGCTTTGGCTGATGCAGCTCGTGAAAACGGATTGAAATTCTAATAGGAGGACACTAGAAAATGGCATTTAAAGACAATGCAGTTGAATTAGAAGAACGCGTAGTTGCTGTCAACCGTGTTACAAAAGTTGTTAAAGGTGGACGTCGTCTTCGTTTCGCAGCTCTTGTTGTTGTTGGTGACCACAATGGTCGCGTAGGATTTGGTACTGGTAAAGCTCAAGAAGTTCCAGAAGCAATCCGTAAAGCAGTAGAAGATGCTAAGAAAAACTTGATTGAAGTTCCTATGGTTGGAACAACAATCCCACACGAAGTTCTTTCAGAATTTGGTGGAGCTAAAGTATTGTTGAAACCTGCTGTAGAAGGTTCTGGAGTTGCCGCTGGTGGTGCAGTTCGTGCCGTTGTGGAATTGGCAGGTGTGGCAGATATTACATCTAAATCACTTGGTTCTAACACTCCAATCAACATTGTTCGTGCAACTGTTGAAGGTTTGAAACAATTGAAACGCGCTGAAGAAGTTGCTGCCCTTCGTGGTATTTCAGTTTCTGATTTGGCATAAGAAAGGGGATAAAATGGCTCAAATTAAAATTACTTTGACTAAGTCTCCAATCGGACGCATTCCATCACAACGTAAAACTGTTGTAGCACTTGGACTTGGCAAATTGAACAGCTCTGTTATCAAAGAAGACAACGCTGCTATCCGTGGTATGATCACTGCAGTATCTCACTTGGTAACAGTTGAAGAAGTAAACTAATGAATTTTTAGGGGATGTGGCAATACTCATCCCCTAAAACTAGTATAGTCATCTAAGATGACGAATGTATAGGCGAGTTGATAAGGGAGACAACCTTTTCTCTCTTATCGGCGCTAGCATTTTACAAAAGAGGAGAAAAAATAATGAAACTTCATGAATTGAAACCTGCAGAAGGTTCTCGTAAAGTACGTAACCGTGTTGGTCGTGGTACTTCATCAGGTAACGGTAAAACATCTGGTCGCGGTCAAAAAGGTCAAAAAGCTCGTAGCGGTGGCGGAGTTCGCCTTGGTTTTGAAGGTGGACAAACTCCATTGTTCCGTCGTCTTCCAAAACGTGGATTCACTAACATCAACGCTAAAGAATACGCAATTGTAAATCTTGATCAATTGAACGTTTTTGAAGATGGTACTGAAGTTACTCCAGTTGTTCTTATCGAAGCAGGAATTGTAAAGGCTGAAAAATCAGGCGTTAAAATTCTTGGTAACGGTGAGTTGACTAAGAAGTTGACTGTGAAAGCAGCTAAATTCTCAAAAACAGCTGAAGAAGCTATCACTGCTAAAGGTGGTTCAGTAGAAGTCATCTAGAGAGGTGACCTATGTTTTTTAAATTATTAAAAGAGGCCCTCAAGGTTAAGAAAGTACGATCAAAAATTCTCTTTACGATTTTTATCATACTTGTCTTCCGTATCGGGACTAGTATTACTGTACCAGGTGTGAATGCAAAAAGTCTGGAAGCTTTGAGTGGATTATCCTTCTTGAACATGCTTAGTTTAGTTTCAGGGAATGCCATGAAGAACTTCTCGGTTTTTGCACTCGGTGTGAGTCCGTATATCACAGCTTCCATCGTTGTTCAATTGCTGCAAATGGATATTGTTCCAAAGTTTGTAGAGTGGGGCAAGCAGGGGGAAGTAGGACGGAGAAAGATAAACCAAGCGACTCGTTATATTGCGCTTGTACTTGCGTTTGTGCAATCAATCGGAATCACTGCTGGTTTTAATACTCTATCTGGTGCAAAATTATTAACGACAGATTTGACCCCGCAAGTCTTTGTTACGATTGGTATTATCCTGACTGCAGGTACTATGATCGTTACTTGGCTCGGAGAGCAAATCACTGATAAGGGATATGGTAATGGGGTGTCTATGATTATCTTTGCAGGGATTGTGGCTTCAATTCCAGAGATGATTCATGGCATCTACGTGGACTATTTTGTCAATATCCCGAGTGATCGGTTGACATCATCAATTATCTTTGTCGTTATTCTCATCATTGCTGTTTTGTTGATTGTTTATTTTACAACATATGTACAACAGGCAGAATATAAAATTCCGATCCAATATACAAAAGTTGCTCAAGGTGCTCCATCCAGTTCATACCTTCCTTTGAAGGTCAATCCTGCTGGTGTTATCCCAGTTATCTTTGCAAGTTCCATTACAGCAGCACCTGCGGCTATTCTTCAGTTTGTCAGCGCTACAGGTCATGATTGGGCTTGGGTACGTACAGCACAGGAAATGTTATCTACAACATCTCCAACAGGTGTTGCCATGTATGCACTGCTGATTATTCTCTTTACATTCTTCTATACATTTGTACAGATCAATCCAGAGAAAGCAGCAGAAAACTTGCAAAAGAGCGGAGCCTATATCCATGGTGTCCGTCCAGGTAAAGGAACGGAAGAGTTTATGTCAAAACTTCTTCGTCGCCTTGCAACCGTCGGCTCCCTTTTCCTTGGTGTGATTTCAATTTTGCCGATTGTAGCAAAAGATGTCTTTGGGCTCTCAGAAGCGGTTGCTTTTGGGGGAACTAGTCTTTTGATCATCATCTCGACAGGTATCGAAGGAATCAAACAATTAGAAGGTTACCTATTGAAACGTAAGTATGTTGGTTTCATGGACAAAACAGAATAAAAGCAAGATAACTTTTGCTTAGAGAGTGGAGTATGAAGGTCTTTCTATCAGAGAGACTTTCGTCTCCCCTCTTCTATTTTGTTTTTAAATAGGGGTTGAAACAAATTTCTGCTTCTATTTAAATACAAAATAAGGAGATCAAATCATGAATCTTTTGATTATGGGCTTACCTGGAGCAGGTAAGGGAACGCAAGCAGCTAAAATTGTGGAACAATTCCACGTGGCACACATTTCAACTGGGGATATGTTCCGTGCTGCTATGGCAAATCAAACTGAAATGGGTGTGCTTGCAAAGTCATACATCGACAAAGGTGAGTTGGTTCCAGATGAAGTTACAAATGGAATTGTTAAAGAACGCCTTTCACAGGATGATATCAAAGAAACAGGCTTCTTGTTGGATGGTTACCCACGCACAATTGAACAAGCCCATGCTTTGGACAAAACATTGGCTGAACTTGGTATCGAACTTGAAGGTGTGATTAACATCGAAGTGAATCCAGATTGTCTCTTGGAACGTTTGAGTGGTCGTATCATCCACCGCGAAACAGGCGAAACCTTCCACAAAGTTTTCAACCCACCAGTTGACTACAAAGAAGAAGATTACTACCAACGTGAAGATGACAAACCTGAGACTGTTAAACGTCGTTTGGATGTGAATATCGCACAAGGTGAACCAATCATTGCTCACTATCGTGCCAAAGGTTTGGTCCACGATATCGAAGGAAATCAAGATATCAACGATGTGTTTAAAGACATCGAAAAAGTATTGACAAATTTGAAATAAAGCGTTTTTCACACTTGCAAAAAATCGCTACAAATGTTATACTGAAATAGTCTGACTTATAATTGTTGTCTCTGTGTTTAGAGGCATCGAATCGAAATTTATGGAGGTGCTTTTGCGTGGCAAAAGACGATGTGATTGAAGTTGAAGGCAAAGTAGTCGATACAATGCCTAACGCAATGTTTACGGTTGAACTTGAAAATGGACATCAGATTTTAGCAACAGTTTCTGGTAAAATTCGTAAAAACTATATTCGTATTTTAGCGGGAGATCGTGTTACTGTCGAGATGAGTCCATATGACTTGACACGTGGACGTATCACTTACCGCTTTAAATAATCGAAAAACTTGGAGGGATAAGAAATGAAAGTAAGACCATCGGTCAAACCAATTTGCGAATACTGTAAAGTAATTCGTCGTAATGGTCGTGTTATGGTAATTTGCCCAGCAAATCCAAAACACAAACAACGTCAAGGATAAGATAGAAAGGAGAAAACATGGCTCGTATTGCTGGAGTTGACATTCCAAATGACAAACGCGTAGTAATCTCATTGACTTACGTTTATGGTATCGGACCTGCAACATCTAAGAAAATTTTGGCTGCTGCTGGAATCTCAGAAGATGTTCGTGTACGTGACCTTACATCAGATCAAGAAGATGCTATCCGTCGTGAAGTGGATGCAATCAAAGTTGAAGGTGACCTTCGTCGTGAAGTAAACTTGAACATCAAACGTTTGATGGAAATCGGTTCTTACCGTGGTATTCGTCACCGTCGTGGACTTCCTGTCCGTGGACAAAACACTAAAAACAACGCTCGCACTCGTAAAGGTAAAGCTGTTGCGATTGCTGGTAAGAAAAAATAATATAGGAGGTAAAAGTCTTGGCTAAACCAACACGTAAACGTCGTGTGAAAAAGAATATCGAATCTGGTATTGCTCATATTCACGCTACATTTAATAACACTATTGTTATGATTACTGATGTGCATGGTAATGCAATTGCTTGGTCATCAGCAGGTGCTCTTGGTTTCAAAGGTTCTCGTAAATCTACACCATTCGCTGCTCAAATGGCTTCTGAAGCTGCTGCTAAATCTGCACAAGAACACGGTCTTAAATCAGTTGAAGTTACTGTAAAAGGTCCAGGTTCTGGTCGTGAGTCAGCTATTCGTGCGCTTGCTGCCGCTGGTCTTGAAGTAACAGCAATTCGTGATGTGACTCCAGTGCCACACAATGGTGCTCGTCCTCCAAAACGTCGCCGTGTATAATCATTACATTACACTGCTTTTCGTTTAAGAGGGAGTAACTAAATGATCGAGTTTGAAAAACCAAATATAACAAAAATTGATGAAAATAAAGATTATGGCAAGTTTGTAATCGAACCACTTGAACGTGGCTACGGTACAACTCTTGGTAACTCTCTTCGTCGTGTACTACTAGCTTCTCTACCAGGAGCAGCAGTGACATCTATCAACATTGAAGGTGTCTTGCATGAGTTCGACACAGTTCCAGGTGTTCGTGAAGACGTGATGCAAATCATTCTGAACATTAAAGGGATTGCAGTGAAATCATACGTTGAAGACGAAAAAATCATTGAGCTTGACGTTGAAGGCCCTGCTGAAATTACAGCTGGAGATATTTTGACTGACAGTGATATTGAGATTGTAAATCCAGATCATTATCTCTTTACAATCGGTGAAGGTTCTTCTCTAAAAGCGACAATGACTGTTAACAGTGGTCGTGGATATGTACCTGCTGATGAAAACAAAAAAGATAATGCACCAGTTGGAACACTTGCTGTAGATTCTATTTATACACCAGTTACAAAAGTCAACTATCAAGTAGAGCCTGCTCGTGTAGGTAGCAATGATGGATTTGACAAATTAACCCTTGAAATCTTGACTAATGGAACAATTATTCCAGAAGATGCTTTAGGGCTTTCAGCACGAATCTTGACAGAACATCTTGATTTGTTTACAAATCTTACTGAGATTGCTAAGTCAACTGAAGTGATGAAAGAAGCTGATACTGAATCTGACGATCGTATTTTGGATCGTACGATTGAGGAACTGGACTTGTCTGTGCGTTCATACAACTGTTTGAAACGTGCCGGTATCAACACTGTGCATGATTTGACAGAAAAATCTGAAGCAGAGATGATGAAAGTACGAAATCTTGGACGCAAGAGTTTGGAAGAAGTGAAACTCAAACTCATTGACTTGGGTCTTGGATTAAAAGATAAATAAAGGAGGAATACATGGCTTACCGTAAACTAGGACGCACTAGCTCACAACGTAAAGCAATGCTTCGCGATTTGACAACTGACCTTTTGATCAACGAATCAATCGTGACAACTGAAGCTCGTGCTAAAGAAATCCGTAAAACTGTTGAAAAAATGATTACTCTAGGTAAACGTGGTGATTTGCATGCACGTCGTCAAGCAGCTGCTTTTGTACGTAATGAAATCGCATCTGAAAACTATGATGAAGCAACTGATAAGTACACTTCTACTACAGCACTTCAAAAATTATTCTCAGAAATCGCACCTCGTTATGCTGAACGTAACGGTGGATACACTCGTATCCTTAAAACTGAACCACGTCGTGGTGATGCTGCGCCAATGGCGATCATCGAATTAGTATAAAATCATCAATTTTGTTGAGTGTTATGATGATGGAGTCTTGTGCTCTTAGTCTAGCTCTGGTCTACCGCTGGGACTTCGGTCCTAGCGGGAACACTCATCATCATTTGATAGGGTAGACGCTTGTTTACGAAATTGTTTTTTGTTTAAGAACAACTTCGTAAGCAGGCGTTTTTTAGTATTTTTTACGGAAATATGCTATACTAAGGAAAAAGAAAATCAAAAACGTTCAGGTTTTCTAATAATCGTAGAATGGGAGTCTAAAGATGAAGGCTATTATTACAGTGGTTGGCAAGGACAAGGCAGGTATTGTTGCAAGCGTGTCTACGAAGATTGCAGAGTTGGGTTTGAATATTGACGATATTTCTCAAACAGTACTGGATGAGTATTTTACCATGATGGCGGTCGTTTCTAGTGACGAAAAGCAAGATTTCACCACTCTTCGTAATGAGTTTGAAACTTTCGGTCAGACCTTGAATGTTAAAATCAATATTCAAAGTGCAGCGATTTTTGATGCTATGTACAATATCTAGGAGGTTATCATGGATATTAGACAAGTTACGGAAACCATTGCCATGATCGAAGAGCAGAACTTCGATATCAGAACCATCACCATGGGGATTTCTCTTTTGGACTGTATCGATCCAGATATTGAACGTGCTGCTGATAAGATTTACCAAAAAATCACGACTAAAGCAGCAAATCTAGTGGCTGTAGGAGACGAAATTGCTGCAGAACTTGGGATTCCGATTGTCAATAAACGAGTATCGGTGACTCCGATTTCATTGATTGGAGCAGCGACAGATGCGACGGACTATGTCGTTTTGGCAAAGGCTCTTGATAGGGCGGCTAAGGAGATTGGTGTTGACTTTATTGGTGGTTTTTCGGCCTTGGTACAAAAAGGCTACCAAAAAGGAGATGAGATTCTCATCAATTCTATCCCACGAGCTCTAGCTGAGACAGACAAGGTTTGTTCGTCTGTCAATATCGGCTCAACCAAGTCAGGCATCAACATGACTGCGGTCGCAGATATGGGACGTATTATCAAGGAAACAGCGAGCTTATCGGATATGGGAGCTGCCAAGTTGGTCGTATTTGCTAACGCCGTTGAGGATAATCCTTTTATGGCGGGAGCCTTCCACGGTGTCGGTGAAGCAGATGTTATCATCAATGTCGGTGTTTCTGGTCCGGGAGTTGTCAAGCGTGCCTTGGAAAAAGTTCGTGGACAGAGCTTTGATGTAGTAGCGGAAACAGTCAAGAAAACGGCCTTCAAGATTACTCGTATCGGTCAATTGGTTGGGCAAATGGCGAGTGAACGCCTTGGTGTTGACTTTGGAATTGTCGACCTAAGTTTGGCACCTACTCCTGCAGTTGGAGATTCTGTGGCTCGTGTCCTTGAGGAAATGGGACTAGAAACAGTTGGCACGCATGGGACGACGGCTGCCCTCGCTCTTTTGAATGACCAAGTTAAAAAGGGCGGAGTGATGGCTTGTAACCAAGTCGGTGGCTTGTCAGGTGCTTTTATCCCCGTTTCTGAAGATGAGGGGATGATTGCTGCGGTGCAAAATGGCTCTCTGAATTTAGAAAAACTAGAAGCCATGACGGCTATCTGTTCTGTTGGGCTGGATATGATTGCCATTCCGGAAGATACACCTGCTGAAACCATTGCGGCTATGATTGCGGATGAGGCAGCAATTGGTGTCATTAACATGAAGACAACGGCCGTCCGTATTATTCCAAAGGGCAAAGAAGGCGATATGATTGAGTTTGGTGGCTTGCTAGGAACTGCTCCAGTTATGAAGGTCAACGAGGCTTCGTCTGTTGATTTCATCTCTCGCGGTGGGCAAATTCCTGCTCCTATCCATAGTTTTAAAAATTAATAAAAGAGAGAGGATTTAAGTTGGGTTTAAGGATGACTGTGTATACTATAATCATTAAATAAAGATCTCCTAACTTTATTTAATTAGAATCCTAAACTTTTTCATAATAATCTCCTAGGAAAGCTACCGTTAGGGTAGCTTTTCTTGTGGGAAAATTACGAGAGCGGACTTTACTGTTGAAAGCCGAATATTTCTTTGTTCCATGATATAATAGAAGAAAATGGAGGATAGAAAATGTCTAAAGTAAGATTGTACTTGATCCGTCATGGTAAAACGATGTTTAACACGATTGGACGTGCTCAAGGATGGAGTGATACGCCTCTAACCGCAGAAGGTGAGTTGGGAATCCATGAACTGGGAATTGGCTTGAGAGAGTCTGGTTTGCAGTTTGACAGAGCTTATTCCAGCGATTCAGGGCGTACTATTCAAACCATGGGAATTATCCTAGAAGAACTTGGTTTGCAGGGGAAAATTCCTTATCGAATGGATAAGCGAATCCGTGAGTGGTGCTTTGGTAGTTTTGATGGAGCCTATGATGGGGACCTCTTTATGGGGTTGATTCCGAGAATTTTCAATGTAGACCATGTTCATCAGTTGTCCTATGCAGAGCTAGCAGAAGGTCTAGTTGAGGTTGATACTGCAGGCTGGGCTGAAGGTTGGGAAAAACTCAGTGGTCGAATTAAGGAAGGTTTTGAAGCGATTGCCAAAGAAATGGAAGAACACGGAGGGGGCAATGCTCTCGTTGTGAGTCACGGGATGACCATTGGTACGATGGTTTACCTCATCAATGGCATGCACCCACATGGCTTGGATAATGGTAGTGTGACCATCCTAGAATACGAGAACGGCCAGTTTACAGTCGATGTCGTCGGTGACCGTTGTTATCGGGAACTGGGACGTGAGAAGATGGAAGAAAATAAGCATTGATCAAGATAGCTCCGCATAGGAGCTATTTTTATTCAGTTTAGCAAGAGTGTTTTCAGAGCCAATCTTTCTTGATAATGGAGGGGAAAAGATTCTTTCTCGACTTTCAAATTCCCCCAAAAATGGTATAATAGTAACATCATAAAATTGGAGAAATAGCATGAGTTTTTACAATCATAAGGAAATCGAGCTTAAGTGGCAGGGCTACTGGGCGAAACATCATACATTTAAGACAGGAACAGATGCCTCAAAACCGAAGTTTTATGCTCTGGACATGTTCCCATATCCATCAGGAGCTGGATTGCACGTAGGACACCCAGAAGGTTATACAGCAACGGATATTCTCAGCCGTTACAAACGTGCGCAAGGCTACAATGTCCTTCATCCAATGGGTTGGGATGCCTTTGGTTTGCCTGCAGAGCAATACGCTATGGATACGGGGAATGACCCAGCAGAATTTACAGCGGAAAACATTGCCAACTTCAAACGTCAAATCAATGCGCTTGGCTTCTCTTATGACTGGGATCGTGAGGTTAACACAACAGATCCAAACTACTATAAGTGGACGCAATGGATTTTCACTAAGCTTTACGAAAAAGGCTTGGCCTATGAAGCCGAAGTGCCTGTAAACTGGGTTGAAGAGTTGGGAACAGCTATCGCCAACGAAGAAGTGCTTCCTGACGGAACTTCTGAGCGTGGTGGCTATCCCGTTGTCCGCAAACCAATGCGTCAATGGATGCTTAAAATCACTGCCTATGCAGAGCGCTTGCTCAATGACTTGGATGAGTTGGATTGGCCAGAATCTATCAAGGATATGCAACGCAACTGGATTGGCAAATCCACTGGTGCTAATGTAACCTTTAAAGTTAAGGGAACGGACAAGGAATTTACCGTCTTTACCACTCGTCCTGACACTCTTTTCGGTGCGACTTTCACAGTCTTGGCTCCTGAGCATGATTTGGTTGACGCGATTACAAGCCCAGAGCAAGCAGAGGCTGTAGTTGACTACAAACATCAAGCCAGCCTCAAGTCAGACTTGGCTCGTACCGACCTTGCCAAGGAAAAAACTGGGGTTTGGACTGGTGCTTATGCCATCAACCCTGTCAATGACAAGGAAATCCCAATCTGGATAGCAGACTATGTTCTTGCTAGCTATGGAACAGGTGCTGTCATGGCCGTGCCTGCCCATGACCAACGTGACTGGGAATTTGCTAAACAGTTTGGTCTTCCAATCGTAGAAGTGCTTGAAGGTGGAAATGTAGCAGAAGCTGCCTATACTGAAGACGGTCTTCATGTCAATTCAGGCTTCTTAGATGGGCTGAACAAAGAAGACGCTATTACTAAAATTGTAGCTTGGTTGGAAGAAGCAGGCTGTGGTCAAGAGAAGGTGACCTACCGTCTCCGTGACTGGCTCTTTAGTCGTCAACGTTACTGGGGTGAGCCAATTCCAATCATTCATTGGGAAGATGGGACTTCAACAGCTGTTCCTGAAAGTGAATTGCCACTTGTCTTGCCAGTCACCAAGGATATCCGTCCTTCAGGTACAGGGGAAAGCCCATTGGCTAACTTGACAGACTGGCTTGAAGTGACTCGTGAAGATGGTGTCAAAGGTCGTCGTGAAACAAACACTATGCCACAATGGGCAGGTTCAAGTTGGTACTACCTCCGCTATATCGACCCACATAACACAGAAAAATTGGCCGATGAGGATCTCCTCAAACAATGGTTGCCAGTAGATATCTACGTGGGCGGTGCAGAGCACGCTGTACTTCACTTGCTCTATGCTCGTTTCTGGCACAAATTCCTCTATGATATTGGAGTTGTTCCGACTAAGGAACCATTCCAAAAACTCTTTAACCAAGGTATGATTTTGGGAACTAGCTACCGTGATCACCGTGGTGCGCTTGTGGCGACTGACAAGGTTGAAAAACGTGACGGATCCTTCTTCCATGTGGAAACAGGAGAAGAGTTGGAGCAAGCACCAGCTAAGATGTCTAAATCCCTCAAGAACGTTGTCAACCCAGACGACGTGGTGGAACAATACGGTGCCGATACCCTGCGTGTCTACGAAATGTTCATGGGACCACTTGACGCTTCGATTGCTTGGTCAGAAGAAGGTTTGGAAGGAAGCCGTAAGTTCCTTGACCGTGTTTACCGTTTGATTACAAGTAAAGAAATCGCTGCGGAAAATAATGGCGCTCTCGACAAGGTTTACAATGAAACGGTCAAATCTGTCACTGAACAAATCGAATCCATGAAATTCAACACAGCCATTGCCCAACTTATGGTCTTTGTCAACGCTGCTAATAAGGAAGACAAACTCTATGTGGACTATGCCAAAGGCTTTATCCAATTGATTGCCCCATTTGCACCTCACTTGGCAGAAGAACTCTGGCAAATTGTTGCAGCAACAGGTGAATCCATCTCTTACGTGGCTTGGCCAACATGGGACGAAAGCAAATTGGTTGAAGACGAAATCGAAATCGTCGTCCAAATCAAAGGAAAAGTTCGTGCCAAATTGATGGTTGCTAAAGACCTATCACGCGAAGAATTGCAAGAAATTGCTCTGGCTGACGAAAAAGTCAAAGCGGAGATTGACGGCAAGGAAATCGTGAAGGTGATTGCGGTACCTAACAAACTCGTTAATATCGTTGTTAAATAACGAGTTTATTAGCCCTATCTGCCACCTTCAATAGTCCACTGGACCATTGAAGCCAACTAAACTCGTTAATATCGTTGTGAAATAAGATAGGAATCCTTCAGAGATAGAATCTGGAGGATTTTTTGAATCTTGATATGAAAGTATGATATACTATGTGCAACTGTAAAGTTTGAAAAGTGAATCAAGGAGAAAAACGATGCCAGTAAACGAATATGGTCAGATGATTGGTGAGTCAATGGAAGGTTATACACCAGGTGAATTGCCTGCCATTGATTTCTTAGAAGGGCGCTACGCTCGGATAGAAGCTCTTTCAGTGGAAAAGCATGCGGAGGATTTGCTAGCTGTCTATGGTCCAGATACGCCTCGGGAGATGTGGACCTACCTCTTTCAGGAGCCGATGGCAGATATGGCGGGACTGGTCACCGTCTTAAATCAGATGTTGGCTCGTAAGGATCGTTTTTACTATGCGATTATAGACAAGGCAACTGGTAAGGCCTTGGGAACTTTTTCTCTCATGCGCATTGACCAGAATAACCGAGTAATAGAAGTGGGTGCCGTCACCTTTTCACCAGCACTTAAGGGGACGAGGATAGGAACAGAAGCCCAGTATCTCTTGGCTCGCTATGTTTTTGAGGAACTCAACTATCGTCGCTATGAGTGGAAATGCGACGCTCTAAATCTTCCATCAAGACGAGCTGCGGAACGTTTGGGCTTTGTCTATGAAGGAACCTTCCGTCAGGCAGTTGTTTATAAGGGGCGTACGAGGGATACGGATTGGCTCTCTATGATTGATAAGGACTGGCCTCAAGTCAAAGCTCGTTTGGAAGCATGGCTGGCTCCTAAAAATTTTGACAAGAATGGACGGCAGTACAAGAGTTTGAGAGAAATCTAAGAGGTGTTGACATGATTACCGTTAGAAAGCAAGAATTAGTAAATATAAATGATGTTTTGCATCTCTATCAGGCAGTCGGTTGGACAAATTATACCCATCAACCTCAGATGCTGGAGAAGGCCTTGTCTCACTCATTAGCGATTTATCTGGCACTTGATGGCAATGCCGTGGTGGGCTTGGTTCGTTTGGTCGGAGATGGTTTTTCGTCGATTTTTGTTCAGGATTTGATCGTTTTGCCTACTTATCAGCACCAAGGAATTGGCAGTGCCTTGATGAAAGAGGCTTTAGCTGATTACAAAGATGCCTATCAAGTCCAACTAGTGACCGAACAGACAGAAAAAACCTTGGGATTCTATCGTTCTCTGGGTTTTGAAACCTTATCTACTTATAATTGCACAGGAATGATTTGGGTGGATCGAAAAAAATAAAAATAATTATTTTTCTTAAGTAAAGTTTAAGTCTCCTCGTGTATTATATAGTCATTAAATAAAGACCTCCTAATACTCTTCGAAAATCTCATCAACCTTCGTTAGAGTCGACTTAGCTAACTATAGTTATGCTTGCGTCTATCTGCCTAGTCTGATTTCGATTTTCATTGAGTACCCTTTATTTAATGAAATCCCAAACTTTTCTTTTTCATCATAATCTCCTAAAGAAGTCACCCAATCAGGTGGCTTTTTTGTGACTTGAGAAAGGAAATTTCATTTGGGGAAAATTAAAAAAATAATAAATCAGAAAAAAGTTAAGGTAATTTTAAGTCTCCTCGTGTATCATATAGCCATTAGATAAAGACCTCCTAACTTTATTTAATGAAATCCTAATCCTTTCTTTTTCATAATAATCTCCCTAAAGAAGCCACCCAATCAGGTGGCTTTTTTGTTTGTGGCTTGGATTTTTGATATAATGGAAACATGAATAGAATTTTAGATAATGAGATAATGGGGGATGAGGAGTTAGTAGAACGTACGCTCCGTCCTCAATACTTACGTGAATATATCGGGCAGGATAAGGTCAAGGACCAGCTGCAAATCTTTATCGAAGCTGCCAAAATGCGGGATGAAGCGCTGGACCATGTGCTCTTATTTGGGCCTCCAGGTTTGGGGAAAACGACCATGGCCTTTGTCATTGCTAACGAATTAGGTGTCAATCTCAAGCAAACGTCTGGTCCTGTCATTGAAAAAGCGGGTGATCTGGTAGCGATTTTGAATGATTTGGAGCCTGGGGACGTCCTCTTTATTGACGAGATTCATCGCTTGCCCATGTCAGTAGAAGAGGTGCTTTATAGTGCCATGGAGGACTTCTACATTGACATTATGATTGGGGCTGGAGAAGGCAGTCGCAGTGTCCATTTGGACTTGCCGCCATTCACCTTAATCGGAGCGACGACCCGTGCGGGTATGCTTTCAAACCCTCTACGAGCACGTTTTGGGATTACGGGTCATATGGAATACTATGCCCACGCTGACTTGACGGAAATTGTTGAACGAACGGCAGATATTTTTGAGATGGAAATCACTCATGAGGCAGCTGCTGAGTTGGCCTTACGTAGTCGAGGAACTCCCCGTATTGCCAATCGTCTCCTCAAGCGCGTGCGCGACTTTGCCCAGATTATGGGTGACGGCTTGATTGATGATGTGATTACCGATAAGGCTTTGACCATGCTAGATGTAGACCATGAAGGTTTGGACTATGTGGACCAAAAAATTCTTCGTACCATGATTGAGATGTATGGTGGAGGTCCTGTCGGGCTGGGAACTCTTTCTGTTAATATTGCTGAGGAGCGTGAGACGGTTGAAGACATGTACGAACCCTACCTTATCCAAAAAGGATTTATCATGCGAACCCGTTCAGGACGGGTGGCGACAGCTAAGGCATATGAGCATTTAGGCTATGAATACAATGAAAAATGAGCAAGAAACTCTAGATGCTTTCAGAGGAAATCCAGATATAATGGCTATTCTGACCATCATCCGAGATCTTGGTCTGAAAGACTCGTGGTTGGCAGCAGGTTCTGTCAGGAATTTTATTTGGAATCTCTTGTCAGATAAATCCCCTTTTGATAGTGAGACGGATGTGGATGTGATTTTCTTTGATCCAGATGTTTCTTATGAGGAAACAGTATCCCTAGAGAAAAAGCTGAGAGAGGATTTCCCCCAGTATCAGTGGGAGTTGAAAAATCAGGTCTATATGCATCAGCACAGTCCCCACACTGCGCCCTACATGAGTTCTCGTGATGCCATGAGTAAATATCCGGAACGCTGTACGGCGGTAGGTCTTCGCTTGTATGCTGATGCAACTTTAGAGCTCTTCGCGCCCTATGGACTCGAGGATATCTTGAACTTTCAAGTTTCTCCAACTCCTCATTTCCTAGATAATGAAGACCGAATGAAGCTCTATCAAGAGCGCTTGTCCAAGAAAAATTGGCAAGAAAAATGGAAAAACCTCACTTTCTCAAATCTTTGAAAAGAAGTTAGTGACTTGATTACATAAGAATTCTATATGTGAGTTTGTAATCATCACAAGATAAACAGAGAAATCTAAAGGTACAAAAAATTATATACTCAATAGGAAAAATTCATTCAATCTATCATACTAACAAAGATACCGAATTTGTGAGATTGAGTGAGAAAAACATCTATTAAGGCAATCCTTATTGTTCTTGGAAGATAAGACTCCTGAAAAATTATCCCAAGTAACTAACTTGAGCTTGAAAATTGGTATATAAACGCTTTTGAAAAGTCGTAAATTATGATACAATGTTTAGAGAAATTACTGAGACGAGGATTTAGAAAACAATGAAAGTACATTTCACAAATTTATTTGGGCAAGCATCAACGAGTGTGGCCTTAATGGCACAGAACAATGTCATGAAAATTGTTCGAGAGTTTGGAGTTAATGAGCTGGGAATCTATTTTTATGATGCAAGCCATGAACCGTGGGAAGAACTGAACTCGCGGATGGATGGGATTGTCGCGGGGGTATCTTACGGAGATGTCGTTTTTTTCCAATCTCCTTCATGGAATAGTGTTGAATGGGACAATCACTTGATAGAAAAGTTAAAGCTTTCTCATGTAAAAATGGTGATGTTTATCCATGATGTTCAGCCACTAATGTTTGAGAGCAATTATTATCTTATGAAGGCCCACATTGACATGTACAACAAGTGTGATGTGGTGGTAGTACCATCAGAACAAATGTACCAGAAACTCGTTTCAGAGGGATTAACCGTCAAGAACTACGTTGTTCAAAAACTTTGGGATCTTCCCCATGGTTTGGAACTCTATACTCCAAAATTTGAGAAAAAATTAATCTTCTCAGGAGATCCATCTCGTTTTCCACATATTGTTGACTGGAAACACAGTACCCCCCTTCATGTTTATGCTACGAGAGCAGAAGGAGTAGATTATTCCAAAGTCCACCTTGAAGGTTGGCGAACTCAGCAGGAATTATTGTTGGAGTTGTCTAAAGGAGGAGGCTTTGGCCTAGTATGGGGAAATTCCGAAAATCCTGCGGAAGAGCGTGACTACTACAAAGAAAATGTTTCTTATAAGTTGACAACTTATCTGGCCGCGGGTATTCCAGTGGTTGTGCCAGACTATCTTTCTAATGCGGATTATATCCGTGAGAAAGGTTTGGGCTTTGTCGTGTCCAGTTTGGAAGAAGCTAGCCGCATGGTTCAGGAATGTACGGCAGAAGAGTATGATCAAATGGTCACAAGAGCAAAATATACAGCTTACTTAATAAAAAATGGTTATTTCACAAAGAAATTGTTTATTGATTCCATGATGCTCTTAGATTAGTCAAAAGTCGATCATCGGTTTACCACATTCAGATTTAGAAAGGCAAAATTTCAAGTCGAAGTTAGCCACCTGAGATAATTAGTTTTTATATCAACTGTAATGGGTTGATGAAAAAATTCATCTTGGAGGGAACCAATTTGGTTCTCTCCTTTTTGCTAGACGCTTGAAGCTGATTCCCTGTACCTATAAATTTAGACATAACAAAATACCCCAAAAAGCTATCTAACTTTTTGGGGAGGTCATATATGGAGAGGGAGATGATTACAAAATCATCACCAAGGTCCCAATCGTAATCAAGATGCAGCCAATGATTGTTTTAAACGTCAGGACATCCTGTAGAAAGAAAAAGGCTAAAACGAGTGTAATGACGAGACTAAACTTATCGACAGCAGATACCTCAGTCGCATTGCCCATCTGCAAGGCCTTGTAGTAGCAGAGCCAGGAGGCACCCGTTGCCAAACCAGACAGGATGAGAAAGAGCCAACTTTTTCTACTGATGTTGACAATCTCAGTCTGACTATTGGTCAAGAAAACCATAGCCCAAGCCATTAGGATGACGACGACCGTACGAATGGCTGTTGCTAGATTGGACGGAACTCCCTCAATCCCAATCTTGGCTAAAATAGAAGTTAAGGCTGCAAAGACAGCAGATAAAAGTGCGAAGAAAAACCACATGGTAACTACCTCCTCTCTCTATTATAAGTAATCGAATCCTACTTGTCAGTTCTCAAGTGAAATCTTGCTCTGATGGCATTTTAAAAAGCTATACCAATTTTTATACTTGACAAGCGAGAAAAACAAGTATATACTGTCTTTGCTGGTTCTGTAAAAGGAAAATCAGACTATACCAATTTAAGGGGAAAGCACAGCTGGTCTGTGTCGTATATACTATGTGTGGAATTGTTGGTGTTGTTGGAAACACAAATGCAACTGATATTTTGATTCAAGGGCTTGAAAAGCTTGAATACCGTGGCTATGATTCTGCGGGAATTTTTGTCCTAGGTGGTGCTGAAAATCATCTAGTCAAGGCTGTTGGCCGTATCGCTGAATTGTCTGCTAAAACTACTGGTGTTGAGGGAACAACTGGTATCGGACATACGCGTTGGGCGACTCACGGGAAACCAACTGAAGATAATGCTCACCCACACCGCTCTGAGACAGGACGCTTTGTCTTGGTGCACAATGGGGTGATTGAAAACTACCTTGAGATCAAGGAAGAATACCTTGCAGATCACCACTTCAAGGGGCAAACAGATACGGAAATCGCAGTGCACTTGATTGGAAAATTTGCAGAAGAAAAAGGTCTTTCAGTTCTTGAAGCTTTCAAAAAAGCCCTTCACATCATCCGTGGTTCTTATGCCTTTGCCTTGATTGACTCTGAAAAACCAGATGTCATCTATGTGGCGAAAAATAAATCACCACTTTTGATTGGTCTTGGAGAAGGCTATAATATGGTCTGCTCAGATGCTATGGCTATGATTCGTGAGACTAACCAATACATGGAAATTCATGACCAAGAGTTGGTAATCGTCAAGGCTGATAGTGTCGAAGTTCAAGACTATGATGGCAACAGCCGTGAGCGTGCTAGCTACACTGCCGAACTCGACTTGTCAGATATCGGGAAGGGGACTTACCCTTACTACATGCTCAAGGAAATCGATGAGCAACCAACTGTGATGCGTAAACTCATCCAAGCCTATACAGATGAGGCTGGTCAAGTAGTAGTAGACCCAGCTATCATTAAGGCTGTTCAAGATGCGGACCGCATCTACATCCTTGCAGCTGGAACATCTTACCATGCAGGATTTGCTTCTAAGAAGATGCTGGAAGAATTGACAGATACACCAGTAGAACTTGGAATTTCATCTGAGTGGGGCTATGGTATGCCACTTCTCAGCAAGAAACCACTCTTTATCTTTATCAGCCAGTCTGGTGAAACAGCTGACAGCCGTCAAGTTTTGGTCAAGGCCAATGAATTAGGCATCCCAAGCTTGACAGTGACAAACGTGCCAGGTTCAACCCTTTCACGCGAAGCCAACCATACCATGCTCCTTCACGCGGGTCCTGAAATCGCCGTAGCATCAACTAAGGCTTATACAGCGCAAATTGCAGCCCTTGCCTTCCTTGCAAAAGCAGTCGGTGAAGCAAATGGCAATGCTAAAGCACAAGCCTTTGATCTGATTCGTGAGCTGTCTATCGTGGCTCAGTCTATCGAATCAACCCTTTCTGAGAAGGAAACGATTGATGCCAAGGTTCGAGAGCTTCTTGAAACAACTCGCAACGCCTTTTACATCGGACGTGGTCAAGACTACTATGTAGCCATGGAAGCCAGTCTCAAACTCAAAGAGATTTCTTATATCCAGTGTGAAGGTTTTGCGGCAGGAGAACTCAAGCACGGAACTATTGCCTTGATTGAAGAGGGGACACCTGTTTTGGCCCTCTTGTCAGATCCAGTCCTTGCTAACCACACTCGTGGAAATATCCAAGAGGTTGCAGCACGTGGTGCTAAGGTTCTTACCATCGCAGAAGAAAATGTTGCCAAAGATACAGACGATATCGTCCTAACGACCGTACACCCTTACCTCTCACCAATCTCAATGGTCGTACCAACGCAATTAGTCGCTTACTTTGCAACACTCCACCGTGGCCTTGATGTGGACAAACCGCGTAATCTTGCTAAGTCAGTAACAGTAGAATAAACCAAGAAAGTCTAGTTGATCTAGGCTTTTTCTAATGAGCAAATTTATTGAAAATAAAACTAATTAGTGATAAAATACCCTAAAACTAAAAGAGATAGCGAGGAAACAGGATGGTAGAATTAGGAATTTCAACATTTGGTGAAACAACAGCTCTAGAAGCGACTGGGCAGATTTACAGTCATGATGAACGCATTCGTCAGTTGGTGGCAGAAATTGAGCTGGCTGATAAGGTTGGTTTGGATGTGTACGGGATTGGGGAGCATCATCGGGAGGACTTTGCGGTATCGGCGCCAGAGATTGTTCTTGCAGCTGGTGCAGTCAATACCAAGAAAATTCGTTTGACCAGTGCAGTCAGCATACTCTCGAGTATGGATCCGATTCGCTTGTTCCAACAATATGCCACCATTGATGCCTTGTCAAATGGACGTGCAGAGATTATGGCTGGGCGTGGTTCATTCACCGAGTCCTTCCCTCTGTTTGGCTATGACTTGAAAGACTACGAAGCTCTCTTTGATGAAAAGTTAGATCTGCTTCAGCTGGCAAATGAAAGCACCAAAGTGAACTGGCAGGGACAATTGACCCAAAGCATTGCTGGAAAAGAAGTTTATCCCCGTCCAGTTCAGGACAAATTGCCATTGTGGGTGGCGACAGGTGGTTATGTAGAGTCAACAGTGAAGATAGCTCAGGCGGGGCTACCGATTGTATATGCCATTATCGGTGGCAATCCGCGTTATTTCAAGAAATTGATTCAAGCTTATCGTGAGATTGGTAGGGAGGCCGGTCATGCTGAAAAAAATCTGAAAGTGGGCGCTCATTCTTGGGGCTGGATTGCTGAAGATGGCGAGCGGGCTGTAAAAGATTATTTCCATCCGACCAAGCAAGTGGTGGATGCAATTTCCAAGGACCGTCCACACTGGCAGGAGTTGACCTATGAGCAATATTTGGAGCAAGTTGGGCCAAATGGTGCTATGTTTGTGGGAAATCCAGACCAGGTCGCAGAAAAATTGATTCGCATGATTGAGGATTTAGACTTGGACCGCTTTATGCTCCATCTACCGCTTGGTTCCATGCCACATGACCAGGTTCTGAGAGCTATTGAACTCTTTGGCACACAAGTGGCGCCGAAAATACGTGCTTACTTTTCCATGAAAGAGGGGGTATAAAAAAATCCAATCGGCTTGATAGAAAATCTATATCAGCTTCTTTTTGAAAAATAGATGAAAATAAAGTGAATCTTTGAAAGGCTAGTAACTTCAAGCTTTTCAGGGATTTTTTTCGTTAGAGATATAAAAATTCCCAATCAAGTCAATAGTCAATATATATTGGGAAAAGGGGAAAAGGAGTGGTAAGATGGTTTCAATCCAAATGGAAGGAGAAAGGTATGGCAAGTAAAAGAGATTTAGTCTTTAGAGCGATTCGAGGCGATGAAGTGGAAAGAGTTCCTGTGGGATTTTGGTTTCATTTTGTAACACTCGAAGAAAAGGGGCAGGGATTAAATAATCCACGTATCTTTCAAAAGAGTGTTGACGGGCATCGCAACTATGTGGAAAGGATTTGTCCTGATTTTGTCAAAATCATGAGCGACGGTTTTTTCCTTTATCCAAGTAATGTCTATAGTCCTAAGATCGCAAACATTCAGGAGCTGACTTCTATTGAGTCGATTGGTGAGGAACACCCATGGATTCAGCAACAGGTGGAAGTGGTACAAGCGATTCGAGAGACCTTTACCGAGGAGATTGCTTCTTTCTACAATATCTTTTCACCGATTTCCTACCTCAAGCGCTGGTTCCGTACAGAAACTTCTCGAGGAGATAGGGAAGTGGCTGAACTATTGCTTGAAAATCCTGAGAAATTCAGAGCTATTCTAGATGTGATTGCAGGAGATATTGCTATCCTAACTCAGAAAATCATCCAGGAAGGTGGTGTTGACGGGATTTACCTTAGCACCCAGGAAATTCAAGATGAGCGCATCACACCAGCACTATATCAAACCTACATCGAACCGAGCAATATAGCGATTTTAGAGGCAGCCAATCAGGTGGGTGGGACCAATATCCTCCATATCTGTGGTTTTGAAGGTGCGAGCAATGATGTGACGATATTTAAGGATTATCCAGCTCAAGTGGTCAACTGGGCGACCCACCATGAGGACGTTAGTTTGACACAGGGGCAAGAGTTGTTTCCAGGTAAGGCCGTTTTAGGTGGATTTGAAAATGGCAAGAAAAGCTTGCTTTATCAAGGTTCCAAGGCGGAATTGCAAAATGAAACAAGGCGGTTGCTGGCTGAAGCGGGTAGTAAAGGCGTTCTTCTGGGAGCTGACTGTACTGTTCCAGATGACTTTGACTTAGAGAGGTTGGACTGGATTCGGCAGGCAGCTGTTCTCTAAAAGGAGGAGCTATGAAAAGTAAAAGATGGGGCATCTTCATTGCAGTTGTCGGTTTGCTGGCCTTGGTTGCCATAAGTGTCGTAAAAAATGGGCACTGTAAAAATGGAGAGAGATGTCATGGAGTTCAGGATTTTTCCAAGTCCAGTCTCCCCTTTCTACGCTCGAATGATATTGCAAGCAGTTTATTAGTTAAAAAAGTAAGAAATGGAGAATAAGAATGTCAGAAAAAAGAGAATGGGTTTTAAAAGCATTTAAAGGTGAGAAGGTTGATCGTGTGCCAGTTGGCTTTTGGCACCATTTCACATCAGAAGACGAATGGCTACACGGATTTTCAAATCCAGCCATTATCGAGAAGAATATCGAGGGCCATAAGCGCTTTATCCGAGAAGTTCAGCCAGACTTTATCAAACTCATGAGTGATGGCTACTTTGCTTATCCAAATCCAGCGGTTGCCAAAGGAAAATCACTTCAAGAATTGGCGACCATTCAACCACTCGGACCAGATCACGCTTGGATAAAAGAGCAGGTTGACTTGGTTAAGAAAATCAAGCAAGAGTTTACAGAAGATATCGTTGCGATTTACAATATTTTTGCTCCTGTGACCTATCTCAAGTGGTTGCTTGGGGAAGTGTCTGGTGGAGATGACCTCATTGCAGACTTTCTGGTGGAAGATCCTGAAGCTCTGAAGAAGGTGTTGGATGTGATTGCAGAAGATATTGCGAGTCTCAGTCGAGCTGTCATCGAAGAGGCTGGTGCTGATGGAATCTACCTCAGCGTGCAGAGTATCCAAGATCAACGAGTGTCGGCAGCAGAGTATCAAGCCGTCATTGCACCTAGCGAGATAACTGTTCTGGAAGCAGCTAGTGCTGTTGGTGGCGTCACTGTTCTTCATATCTGTGGCTACGAGGGAGCGCGAAATGATATTCACCTTTTTGCAGACTATCCAGCCCAAGTCTTTAACTGGGCTGTAGGACCAGAGGGAATTACTCTCAAGGAAGGTCGTGAGATTTTCAAGGGACGTACGGTTCTTGGAGGATTCGAAAATGGTAAGACAGGCTTGCTGTATACTGGTAGCAAGGATGCCATTCTGGCTGAGGCAAAGAAACTAGTTGCAGAAGCTGGGGAACAGGGCTTGGTACTTGGAGCAGATTGTACCATTCCAAGTGATATCGCAGTTGAACGTATCCAGTGGGTGAGAGAAGCGCTTGAAAACTAAAGGAGAAAAAGATGAGTAAAAAAGCATGGATTATCGGTGGTGTAGCAGTTGTTGCAGTAATTGGGGCAACGATTATCGGGAGAAGTTTAGCTGGCGCTCCAGCCAAGGATGGAGAAACGGCTTCATCTGGTGAGGTCATAACCTTGAAGGTTGCCCATACACAAAACTATGTACCTTATGACTTTGTCAGTGAAAAAGGGGAATCAGATGGTTATGAAGTAGCTGTTTTGAAGGCTGTTGATGAGAAGTTGGCAAACTATAAATTTGAATATACGGGTACCAGTGATGACGACCTCTTGATTGGTCTGGAATCAGGCAAGTATGACATCGGAACCAAGGGAGCTTGGTACACAGACGAACGAGCTAAAAAGTTTGTCATTCCATCTGAACCAGTCGGAGCGAGCATCATCGGATTTACTGTCAGAAAAGAAGATGAACAGAAATACAAAACCATTGATGACTTTGCTAAGAATAAAGGGAAATTGGTTCCCATCTCTCCACAGAATGCTCAATGGAATGTCATCACCAGCTACAATGAAAAACATCAGGATGCACCGATTGAGCTAACAGCAGCTGAATCCTTTAAAGTGGCAGATGCCTATGCCTGGGTCTTAGAAGGACGTTATGACGCCTTCTTTGATATCAAACTGTCCTTTGAAAAAGCAGTTACCGCAGAAGATGGCCCTTACCACCAATATGCGGATAAACTCAGCTGGTTCCCTTACAAGGGTATTCCAACTTACCCCTTGATTCACCGTGATGAAAAGGGTGAGAAATTCGCTAAAGAATACGAAAAAGCAATCAAAGAGTTGAAAGAAGATGGCACGCTTGCTAAGCTATCTCAGCAATACTTTAAAGAAGATGTCTTTAGTTATGTAGACAAAGACTAGACCAGAAATTCCAAGACTAGAAAGGGTTTTGCATGGTTTCTTATGATTTTTCCAAGGTCTTTCAGTTTTTGCCAACCTTATGGCAGGCACTTCCTATGACCTTGTCCATTCTCTTTTTTACCACTCTTCTTGGTTCCCTTTTTGGAGGTCTCTTGGCCTGGGCGCAAGTAGGAGAAGACAAGAGTTTTGCAGCGATTTCCAAAGGCTATATCTTTACCCTTCGTTGTACACCTCCGATTGTCTTGCTTTTTCTAGTCTTTTATGGCTTGCCAGAATTTCTGAAATGGTGGCTTGGTTTGGATATCAACAACTGGTCTAAAACTATTTTTGTTCTCCTGACGATGATTCTCTTGTTTGCGGCTATTGTTGCTGAGGTTTTCAAGGCGGCCTATCAAGCTATTCCAAAGGGACAGACAGAGGCCGGACTTAGTATTGGTTTGACCCCAACTCAGACTTTTTGGAGAATCATTTTTCCCCAAGCTTTTCAAGTTGCTCTTCCCAATATAACGACTGCTATTCTCAATCTCATGCGGGATGCTGCCTTGGCTTATACGATTGGTTTTGTTGATGTTATGGGGGCAGGCAATCTCTTGATTAGTCGCAATTTAGGAAACTACTCTCTGGAAACTTATACGGCAGTTGCGCTTCTTTATTGGGGGATTGCCTTGGTTATTTCTAGCTTGAGTCGTTTGCTTGAGAAGTCTTTGGAAACAAAAGGGAGGTAAGAAATGGATATAGACTATATTGTAAAGACCTTTCTGGAGACCTTGAAGGGTGTGCCAATCACCTTGATTATCATGATTGTGGCTATGGTCTTAAGCTTTTTACCTGCTCTATTTTTAGCCTTGGGGCAGATTTACAAGATTCGAGGGGTGAGGAGTTTTTCTCTAGTCTATCTGGCTTTTATCCGAGCGACTCCACCGATTTTATTGATCCTCTTCTTTTATAGTTTGTTTCCAAGTTTGCTGAATCAATTTTTCAAAAGCATAGGAAGTGACTTTGATATTTTCAAGCTTGATCCTCTCTATTATGCCTTTATCATTTATAGTTTGATGACAGTCGGGAGTTTGTCGGAGATTTTGCGTTCAGCCATCTTGACGGTGGACAAGGGACAACTAGAGGCAGCGCATGCGATTGGGCTGACTACAACCCAGGCCTATCTAAGGATTGTTTTTCCACAAGCCTTGCGCTCAGCCTTGCCTAACTTGGCCAATCTGGTGATCAATATCGTCAAAGGGACCTCCCTGGTCTTTGTCATGACCATCAAGGACATCACCGCTATTGCCCGTGTGGAAGCATCCTACGGCTACCAGTATTTTGAGTCTTATTTTGTGATCTTTTTGCAGTATATTTTGATCTGTGGTTTGATTCAGTGGTGCTTCTCCCTACTGGAGAAAGGCTATGTGAAAAAAGAAAAAAGTGCAAAAGCATCTAGCGCGCGTTTTGTATAGGAGGACAGGATGTTACAAGTAGAACATATCGCAAAAACATTTGGTGAGAGACAGGTTCTGGAGGATGTCAATCTCCAGGTCAACCAAGGGGATGTAGTCGTTATCTTAGGACCATCGGGTTCGGGGAAAACGACCTTTCTCCGTTGTCTCAACCACTTAGAAAAAGCTGACAGTGGCCGTTTGACCTTGGCAGGAAAGACCTATGACTTAGCCAAATTGAGCAAGAAAGACATTTTAGAAATTCGCCAAAAAACAGCCTTTGTTTTCCAACACTACAATCTCTTTGCAAATAAAACTGCTCTGGAAAATATTCTAGAAGGCCTTATCGTCGCTCGTAAAGTACCTAAGGGAGAAGCGCTCAAACGTGCAGAATCTGCCTTGGAAAAAGTTGGTTTACTGGCCTATAAAGACTACTACCCTTCCCAGCTATCTGGAGGGCAACAACAACGAATAGGAATTGCGCGTGCCATTGCCGTCAAGCCCGAGGTGATTTTACTCGATGAACCAACATCTGCACTAGACCCTGAGTTGGTTGGAGATGTTTTGGATGTTCTGAAACAGTTGGCGGGAGAAGGTGTGACCATGGTGGTCGTCACACATGAGATGGGATTTGCTAGGGATGTCGCTAACCACGTTATTTTCATGGACGGAGGCCGTATCGTAGAGGAGAATAATCCCCACGATTTCTTTAGTCGTCCACAAGAAGAACGAACCAAGCAGTTTCTAGCTCGTATCTTATCAGATGCCACCTATAGTGTAGAATACATGATTTGATAGATAAGTGCATTATGAAAGTAACTGATGAGGCAAAGTTCCAACTATAAACTATGGGAAAAGGTGTCAGCTTGAAATGACTTTCAGAAAAAGCTAGGTTTTAGACTTAGATTGGCTATTTGAGATGATTTGAGGTACTTTTCGTACACTCAAGTGGGCAATCTTATTTTAGATTTTTCATTTCTCAAAAAACTTAAGAAAAATTTAAGCTAGGAGGTGTATACTAAACCCATAAGTTAAGAAAAACTTAACTTAAACTCCTAAAACTTTTTCATAATAATCTCCCTATAAAATAAAGTCGCCCAATCAGGCGGCTTATTTTTTGTCTATCTGTAAGCAGGGGCAGCAAACTTAGCAATAGAAGAATAGAGGGAAATATGGTATAATGAAACGATAGATTTTTGAATAGGAATAAGATCATGTTTGGATTTTTTAAGAAAGATAAAGCTGTAGAAGTCGAGGTTCCAACACAGGTTCCTGCTCATATTGGCATCATCATGGATGGGAATGGTCGTTGGGCAAAAAAACGGATGCAACCACGTGTTTTTGGTCATAAGGCAGGGATGGAAGCCCTCCAAAAGGTAACCAAGGCAGCTAACAAGATGGGAGTTAAGGTCATCACGGTTTATGCCTTTTCAACGGAAAATTGGACGCGTCCAGATCAAGAAGTCAAGTTTATCATGAACTTGCCCGTTGAGTTTTATGACAACTACGTCCCTGAATTGCACGCAAATAACGTTAAGATTCAGATGATTGGGGAGACAGACCGTTTGCCTAAGCCGACTTTTGAAGCTTTGAAAAAAGCAGAGGAGTTGACCCAGAACAATACGGGCTTGATTCTCAATTTTGCGCTCAATTATGGTGGTCGTGCTGAAATTACGCAGGCTCTTAAGGGGTTGGCTCAAGATGTTTTAGATGCTAAAATCAACCCTGGTGATATCACAGAAGATATGATTGGGGACTATCTTTTCACGCAACACCTGCCAAAGGATTTGCGAGATCCGGACTTGATTATCCGCACGAGTGGCGAGTTGCGTTTGAGTAATTTTTTGCCATGGCAAGCAGCCTATAGCGAGCTTTATTTTACGGATACCTTGTGGCCTGATTTTGATGAAGCATCTTTGAAGGAGGCTATTACGGCCTATAATCGTCGCAATCGCCGTTTTGGAGGAGTTTAGGAGAAGATATGACCAAGGATTTACAAAAGAGAACATTGTTTGCGGTATTGGCCCTGGCTATTTTCCTTCCAGTCTTGTTTGTGGGAGGACTCTTGTTGCAGATAGGGATTGGCTTGTTAGCCATGCTGGCTGTTCATGAACTCTTGCAGATGAAAGGGCTAAATACCATGACCATTGAGGGGACTTTGACTCTCTTTGCGACCTTTGCCCTCACAATTCCTTTAGAAAACTATCTGACATTCCTACCAGTTGATGGGAATGTGGTTGCCTACAGTGTTTTGATTACAATTATGCTGGGGACGACCGTTTTCAGTAAAAACTATACGATTGAAGATGCCGCATTTCCAATTGCTGTGAGTTTTTATGTTGGTTTTGGCTTCAATGCCTTACTAGATGCTCGGGTGGCAGGTTTTGACAAGGTACTTTTGGCCCTTTTTATCGTTTGGGCGACAGATAGTGCTGCCTACCTGACAGGGATGAATTTTGGTAAACATAAATTGGCGCCGAGAGTTTCTCCTAATAAGAGTATTGAGGGCTTTGTCGGTGGTATTCTAGGTGCGGTACTGATAACGGTAATCTTCATGTTAGTGGACAGCACAGTTGCTCTTCCTTATGGGATTTATAGAATGAGTCTCTTTGCTGCCTTCTTCAGTGTGGCAGGTCAGTTTGGTGACTTGATTGAGAGTGCCATGAAACGCCATTTCGGTGTCAAGGATTCAGGAAAATTTATCCCGGGGCATGGTGGTGTGTTGGATCGTTTTGACAGTATGCTAGTTGTCTTTCCTATCATGCACTTGTTTGGCCTGTTCTAAAGAAAGGAATATTGAATGATTGGATTGCTAACCTTTATCCTCGTTTTTGGGATTATCGTGGTGGTGCATGAGTTTGGACATTTTTATTTTGCCAAGAAATCAGGCATTTTAGTTCGTGAATTTGCTATTGGTATGGGTCCCAAGATTTTTGCCCATATTGGTAAGGATGGCACTGCTTATACCATTCGGATCCTTCCTTTAGGAGGGTATGTTCGTATGGCTGGTTGGGGCGATGATGCGACAGAAATCAAGACAGGAACCCCAGTCAGTTTAACACTTACTGATGATGGTAAGGTCAAACGGATCAACCTCTCAGGGAAGAAACTGGATCAAACGGCTCTTCCTATGCAGGTAACCCAGTTTGACTTTGAAGATAAGCTCTTTATCAAGGGTTTGGTCTTGGAAGAAGAAAAGACCTTTGCTGTGGATCACGATGCAACAGTTGTTGAGGCAGATGGTACCGAAGTACGCATCGCTCCTCTGGATGTACAGTACCAAAATGCTTCTATCTGGGGCAAGCTCATCACCAACTTTGCAGGTCCTATGAATAACTTTATCTTAGGTGTTGTTGTTTTTTGGATCTTGATCTTTTTGCAGGGTGGTGTTAGAGACACTCAAACTAATCTCTTTCATGTCATGCCAGAGGGAGCTTTGGCTAAGGTAGGCGTAGCTGAGACCGCCCAAATTACCAAGGTCGGCTCGCATGAGGTTAAGAATTGGCAAGACTTGACCCAGGCTGTGGAAGCAGATACCAAGGACAAGACAGCCCCGACCTTGGATGTGACCATTTCTGAAAATGGTAGCGAAAAACAAGTTACTGTGACTCCAGAAGAAAATCAAGGACGTTACATTCTTGGGGTTCAACCGGAAGTCAAGTCAGACCTCCTATCCATGTTTGTTGGTGGATTTACAACCGCTGCTGACTCAGGGCTCCGTATCCTTTCGGCTCTGAAAAACTTGATTTTCCATCCAGATTTGAACAAACTCGGTGGTCCCGTTGCTATTTTTAAGGCAAGTAGCGATGCTGCTAAAAATGGAATTGAGAATGTCCTTTACTTCCTAGCTATGATTTCCATCAATATCGGGATTTTTAACTTGATCCCTATCCCAGCTTTGGATGGTGGAAAGATTGTGCTCAATATCCTAGAGGCTATCCGCCGGAAACCCCTTAAACAAGAAATTGAAACCTATGTCACCATGGCTGGTGTAGTTATCATGGTTGCCTTGATGCTAGCTGTGACCTGGAATGACATTATGCGACTCTTCTTTTAGATAATCGAGGAATATTATGAAACAAAGTAAAATGCTAATCCCAACGCTTCGCGAAATGCCAAGTGATGCTCAAGTTATCAGCCATGCCCTTATGTTGCGTGCTGGTTATGTTCGTCAAGTTTCTGCCGGTGTTTATTCTTACCTACCACTTGCTAACCGTGTGATTGAAAAGGCTAAGAACATCATGCGCCAAGAGTTTGATAAGATTGGTGCGGTGGAGATGTTGGCTCCTGCCCTTCTCAGTGCCGATCTTTGGCGTGAATCAGGTCGTTATGAAACCTATGGTGAAGACCTTTATAAACTGAAAAACCGTGAAAAGTCGGACTTTATCCTAGGTCCGACACACGAAGAGACTTTTACAGCTATTGTTCGTGACTCTGTGAAATCTTACAAGCAATTGCCACTCAACCTTTACCAAATCCAACCGAAATACCGTGATGAAAAACGTCCACGTAACGGACTTCTCCGTACGCGTGAATTTATTATGAAAGACGGCTATAGTTTCCATGCTAATTACGATAGTTTGGATGTGACTTATGACGAGTACAAGGCGGCCTACGAACGAATTTTCACTCGTAGTGGTTTGGATTTCAAGGCTATCATCGGTGACGGTGGTGCCATGGGTGGTAAGGATAGCCAAGAATTTATGGCCATCACTCCTGCTCGTACAGACCTTGACCGCTGGGTTGTCTTGGACAAGTCAGTTGCCTCATTTGATGAAATTCCTGTAGAAGTGCAAGAAGAAATCAAGGCCGAATTGCTCAAATGGATGGTTTCTGGTGAAGACACCATTGCCTACTCAAGTGAGTCTAGCTATGCAGCTAACTTAGAAATGGCAACAAACGAGTACAAACCAAGCAACCGTGTCGTTGCGGAAGAAGAAGTGACTCGAGTGGAAACTCCAGGTGTTAAATCCATCGATGAAGTGGCAGCCTTTCTCAACGTGCCAGAAGAACAAACGATTAAAACACTCTTCTACATGGCAGATGGTGAGCTTGTTGCAGCCCTTCTAGTTGGAAATGACCAACTTAATGAAGTCAAGTTGAAAAACCACTTGGGTGCAGATTTCTTTGATGTTGCAAGCGAAGAAGAAGTGGCAACTGTTGTTCAAGCTGGCTTTGGTTCTCTTGGTCCAGTTGGTTTGCCAGAAAATGTCAAAATCATTGCAGATCGTAAGGTACAAGATGTTCGCAATGCTGTTGTGGGGGCCAACGAAGATGGCTACCACTTGACGGGTGTGAACCCAGGTCGTGATTTCACTGCAGAATACGTGGATATTCGTGAAGTTCGTGAGGGTGAAATTTCACCAGACGGACAAGGTGTCCTAAACTTTGCCCGTGGCATCGAGATCGGTCATATCTTCAAACTTGGAACTCGTTACTCAGCAAGTATGGGCGCAGATGTTTTGGACGAAAATGGTCGTGCTGTGCCAATCATAATGGGTTGTTACGGTATCGGTGTTAGCCGTCTTCTCTCAGCCGTTATGGAGCAACACGCTCGCCTCTTTGTCAACAAAACGCCAAAAGGTGAATACCGTTACGCTTGGGGAGTTAACTTCCCTAAAGAATTGGCACCATTTGATGTGCACTTGATTACTATCAATGTCAAGGACGAAGAAGCGCAAGCCTTGACAGAAAAACTGGAATCCAACTTGATGGAAGCTGGTTACGAAGTCTTGACAGATGACCGTAACGAACGTGTCGGAGTGAAGTTTAGTGATAGCGATTTGATTGGGTTACCAATCCGTATCACTGTTGGGAAAAAAGCAGCCGATGGCATCGTAGAAGTTAAGATTAAGGCGACTGGTGACACCATCGAAGTTCACGCAGACAACTTGCTTGAAACGCTTGAAATCCTCAGCAAGAAATAAAAACTTTAATCAGAAGAAAAACAAGGCAAAAATGTAACTAGTTTTTACCTTGTTTTTTCTATATAATGGAAGTGAATAAAGACATAATCAATTTAAGAGGTATAACAATGCTAAAATTTCCAAAGGATTTTGTTTGGGGTTCCTCCACTTCTGGACCACAGACAGAAGGACGAGTGCTTGGTGATGGTAAAGGAGATAATCTCTGGGATTATTGGTATCAGGTGGAGCCCAATCGCTACTACAATGGGATTGGACCTGACAAAACATCGACTTTTTACGAGAACTGGGAGAAGGATATTGAGCTTTTGGTAGAGACTGGCCATACAGCCTTCCGCACTTCTATCCAGTGGTCTCGCGTTTTTCCACAGGGCCGTGGAGAGGTCAATCCTCAAGGGGTGTCTTTCTACCGTCAGGTATTTGAAGCCATTAAGGCTAAGGGAATCCGTCTTCTAGTCAATCTCTATCACTTTGACCTTCCTTTTGCCCTTCAAGAAACTGGGGATGGTTGGGAAAATAAGGCGACTGTCTCAGCCTATGAAGACTATGCTCGTTTTTGTTTTGAGACTTACGGTGACTTGGTAGACCAATGGATTACCTTTAACGAGCCCATTGTCCCCGTAGAGTTTGGCTATTTCTATGATGCCCACTATCCTCACAAGGTGGATGCCAAAGCTGCGGTTAAGGTTGCCTATCACACACAACTGGCTAGTAGTCTTGCGGTTAAGGCCTGTCATGAAGTTTTGCCTGATTCTAAGATTGGGATTGTTCTCAACTTGACACCAGCCTACCCACGTAGCCAGCATCCCGCAGATGTCAAGGCCGCTCGCATTGCCGATCTCTTTCAAGCTCAATCTTTCCTAGATCCGTCTGTCTTGGGGGCTTATCCAGAAGAGTTAGTGAAAATCTTGTCTGAGCATGATTTGCTGCCAGAGTACACTGTTGAAGAGTTAGAACTTATTCGTGACCATACAGTGGACTTTCTTGGAGTCAACTATTACCAACCTTTGCGTGTCATGGCGCCACGTTTTGCCAAGCATCCAGACAGTCCGCTCTTGCCAGAACATTTTTACGAGCCTTATGTTATGCCTGGACGTAAAATCAATCCTCACCGCGGTTGGGAAATCTACGAGCAAGGGATTTATGATATCGCTCAAAATATCAAGGAAAACTATGGCAATATCGAGTGGATGTTGACAGAGAATGGCATGGGTGTTGAAGGTGAAGACAAGTTCCGTGAGAATGGCATGATTCAGGACGACTATCGTATCGACTTTGTTAAAGGGCATCTTCGTGAGCTGCACCGTGCGATTGAAGATGGGGCCAACTGTAAGGGCTACTTGATTTGGACCTTTATCGACTGCTGGTCATGGCTCAATAGTTATAAAAATCGCTACGGTTTGGTTGAGCTTGACTTGGAAACGCAAGAACGTCGCCTGAAGAAATCAGGCCACTGGTTCAAAGAACTCAGCGACCATAATGGATTTTAAGAATAAAAAGAGTGAGATGCCAAGTGAGATGTCATCTCATTTTTTAATATGTAACGACTAATCAGTACAGTTTTAACCACTACAAGTATGATAAAATCTTTTCATCTAAGTCGCAAGGGAGGATGGTACTGGCTATATATTTTCTTTAATTATGGTAAAATAGTAAGAGAATAATGTGAGGAAATTGAATGTCAAGTAAGTTTGAAATTTTAATGAATCAACTAGGAATCTCTGATCAGCTGAGACAGGATCCTGCTCTTATTGATGCAAGTATTGAGCGTGTCGTGGTTCATAAAATTAGTAAGATTTGGGAATTTCATTTTGTATTTTCTAATATTTTACCGATTGAAATCTTTTTAGAGTTAAAGAAAGGGCTTAGTGAAGAATTTTCTAAGACAGGGAATCGAGCTGTTTTCGAAATCAAGGCGCTCTCTCAGGAATTTTCTAATGAACTCTTGCAGGCCTACTATAAGGAGGCTTTTTCTGAAGGTCCGTGTGCTAGCCAAGGATTTAAGTCTCTTTATCAGAATCTGCAAGTTCGTGCGGAGGGAAATCAACTCTTTATTGAAGGTTCAGAGGCGATTGATAAGGAACACTTTAAGAAGAATCATCTTCCTAATCTAGCAAAGCAACTTGAAAAGTTTGGTTTCCCAGCCTTTGTATGCCAAATAGAAAAGAATGATGCCCTTACACAAGAGCAGGAGGAAGCCTTCTATACGGAGAATGAACAAATTGTACAGGCTGCCAATGAAGAGGCTTTGCGTGCTATGGAACAACTGGAACAAATGGCTCCTCCTCCAGTAGAAGAGAAACCAGCCTTCGATTTTCAGGCTAAAAAAGCTGCGGCTAAGCCAAAACTAGATAAGGCAGAAGTTACCCAGATGATCGACGTGACAACTGAGGAAAATCGTCTAGTCTTTGAAGGGGTCGTTTTTGATGTGGAACATAAAGTGACCAGAACTGGTCGCGTTTTGATCAATTTTAAAATGACGGACTACACTTCAAGTTTTTCAATGCAAAAATGGGTTAAGAATGAAGAAGAAGCTCAGAAGTTTGACATCATTAAGAAGAATTCTTGGCTCCGTGTTCGTGGAAATGTGGAGATGAATAACTTTACACGCGATTTGACCATGAACGTGCAGGATGTGCAGGAAGTTGTTCACTATGAGCGGAAGGATTTGATGCCAGAAGGTGAGCGTCGGGTCGAGTTTCATGCTCATACTAACATGTCGACCATGGATGCTCTTCCTGAGGTAGAAAAAATCGTTGAGACAGCTGCTAAGTGGGGACACAAGGCGGTTGCCATCACGGACCACGGGAATGTCCAGTCCTTCCCACACGGCTATAAGGCAGCTAAGAAAGCTGGAATTCAGCTAATCTATGGAATGGAAGCCAATATTGTAGAGGACCGCGTTCCTATCGTTTATAACGAAGTGGAGATGGACTTGTCAGAAGCGACCTATGTGGTTTTTGACGTGGAAACGACGGGACTTTCAGCCATCTATAATGACTTGATTCAGGTTGCGGCCTCTAAGATGTACAAAGGGAATGTTATTGCTGAATTTGATGAATTTATCAACCCAGGTCACCCTTTATCAGCCTTTACTACAGAGTTGACTGGTATTACAGATGATCATGTCAAAAATGCCAAACCACTGGAACAAGTTTTGCAAGAATTCCAAGAATTCTGTAAGGATACCGTCCTAGTTGCCCACAATGCAACCTTTGACGTTGGCTTTATGAATGCCAACTATGAGCGTCATGGTCTGCCTAAGATTAGCCAGCCAGTCATCGATACGCTCGAGTTTGCTAGAAACCTTTATCCTGAGTATAAACGTCATGGTTTGGGACCTTTGACCAAGCGTTTTGGTGTAGCTCTGGAACACCACCACATGGCCAACTACGATGCGGAAGCGACTGGTCGTTTGCTCTTCATCTTTATCAAAGAGGTGGCGGAAAAACATGGTGTGACCGATCTAGCTAGACTAAACATTGATTTGATTAGTCCAGATTCTTATAAAAAAGCTCGGATTAAGCATGCGACTATCTATGTCAAGAATCAGATAGGTTTAAAAAATATTTTTAAACTGGTTTCTTTGTCCAATACCAAGTATTTTGAAGGGGTGCCACGGATTCCGAGAACGGTTCTAGATGCCCATCGGGAAGGTTTGATTTTGGGATCGGCTTGCTCCGAGGGTGAAGTTTTTGACGCAGTTGTTTCCCAAGGTGTGGATGCGGCGGTTGAGGTGGCCAAGTATTATGACTTTATCGAGGTCATGCCACCGGCTATCTATGCTCCCTTGATTGCTAAAGAGCAGGTCAAGGATATGGAGGAACTTCAGACCATTATCAAGAGTTTGATAGAGGTCGGGGACCGTCTTGGTAAGCCTGTACTGGCTACGGGAAATGTTCACTATATCGAACCGGAAGAAGAGATTTACCGTGAAATTATCGTCCGTAGTTTGGGACAAGGGGCTATGATTAACCGAACCATCGGTCATGGCGAACATGCCCAACCAGCTCCTCTGCCCAAGGCTCATTTTCGAACAACTAATGAGATGTTGGATGAATTTGCCTTCTTGGGCGAAGATTTAGCTCGTAAACTAGTTATTGAGAACACCAATGCCTTGGCAGAAATATTTGAGCCTGTTGAGGTCGTTAAGGGTGACTTGTACACACCTTTCATCGACAAGGCTGAAGAAACGGTCGCTGAGCTGACCTACAAGAAAGCTTTTGAGATTTATGGAAATCCGTTGCCAGACATCGTTGATTTGCGGATTGAAAAAGAATTGACTTCTATTCTGGGGAATGGATTTGCCGTGATTTATCTGGCATCGCAGATGCTGGTGCAACGTTCCAATGAACGGGGTTACTTGGTTGGTTCTCGTGGATCTGTTGGGTCCAGTTTTGTTGCGACCATGATTGGGATTACGGAGGTCAATCCTCTCTCTCCTCATTATGTTTGTGGTCAGTGTCAGTATAGTGAGTTTATCACGGATGGTTCTTACGGTTCAGGGTTTGATATGCCCAATAAGGATTGTCCAAACTGTGGTCATAAACTTAGCAAAAATGGGCAGGATATTCCGTTCGAGACCTTCCTTGGTTTTGATGGGGACAAGGTTCCCGATATTGACTTGAACTTCTCGGGAGAAGATCAGCCTAGCGCCCACTTGGATGTGCGTGATATCTTTGGTGAGGAATATGCCTTCCGTGCAGGAACAGTTGGTACGGTGGCTGCCAAGACTGCCTATGGATTTGTCAAGGGCTATGAGCGTGATTACGGGAAGTTCTATCGTGATGCAGAGGTGGAACGCCTTGCTCAAGGTGCTGCTGGTGTCAAGCGGACTACAGGACAACACCCGGGAGGAATCGTTGTTATTCCGAACTATATGGATGTCTACGACTTTACGCCTGTCCAGTATCCAGCGGATGACGTGACGGCTGAATGGCAGACGACTCACTTTAACTTCCACGATATCGATGAGAATGTCCTCAAACTCGATGTACTGGGGCATGATGATCCGACCATGATTCGAAAATTGCAGGACTTGTCTGGGATTGACCCTAATGAAATTCCTATGGATGATGAAGGTGTCATGGCCCTCTTTTCTGGAACTGATGTGCTAGGTGTGACGCCGGAGCAAATCGGAACTCCGACAGGCATGTTGGGAATCCCAGAGTTTGGCACCAACTTTGTACGTGGGATGGTAGACGAAACGCATCCGACGACCTTTGCGGAATTACTTCAGCTCTCAGGTCTGTCCCACGGTACTGATGTCTGGTTGGGAAATGCCCAGGATTTGATCAAGCAAGGAATTGCTGACCTATCAACCGTTATCGGTTGTCGGGACGATATCATGGTTTACCTCATGCATGCGGGTCTCGAGCCTAAAATGGCCTTTACCATCATGGAACGGGTACGTAAGGGCTTGTGGTTGAAGATTTCCGAAGAAGAACGAAATGGCTATATCGAAGCCATGAAGGCCAATAAGGTGCCAGAGTGGTATATCGAATCATGTGGGAAAATCAAGTATATGTTCCCTAAAGCCCACGCTGCGGCCTATGTTATGATGGCCTTGCGTGTAGCCTACTTCAAGGTTCACCATCCGATTTATTATTACTGTGCTTACTTCTCTATCCGTGCCAAGGCCTTTGATATCAAGACCATGGGTGCGGGCTTGGATGCCATCAAACGTAGAATGGAAGAAATCGCTGAAAAACGGAAGAATAATGAAGCCTCTAATGTGGAAATTGACCTCTATACAACTCTTGAGATTGTCAATGAAATGTGGGAACGTGGCTTTAAGTTTGGCAAGTTAGACCTCTATCGTAGTGATGCGACTGAATTCATCATTGATGGAGATACCCTCATCCCACCATTTGTAGCAATGGATGGTCTGGGAGAGAACGTTGCTAAGCAGTTGGTGCGTGCGCGTGAAGAGGGTGAGTTCCTCTCTAAGACAGAACTGCGCAAACGCGGTGGACTTTCATCAACCTTGGTTGAAAAGATGGATGAAATGGGGATTCTCGGAAATATGCCAGAGGATAACCAGTTGAGTTTGTTTGATGATTTGTTTTAAATAAAAATTAACAGACGGACAAATATTGTCCATCTGTTTTGTTATACTTATGCTATAAAAAAAGAAAGTGGTGTAACTTATGAACAATACAGGCTTAAATAACAAATATCAATTTGAAAATTTTCTAGAAAAAGATGGTAATGCTTTAGCAAAGAAAGGGGCCGTAGCTGTAGTAGAAAACTTAGGGTTACAATATAATCCCCTTTATATTTATGGGGAATCGGGTTCAGGTAAAACACATCTCCTTCAAGCAATTGGAAATAAGGTTCTTGAGAACAATCCAGAAAAGCGAGTAAAATATATTTCTGCCGAAAACTTATTGGAAAATGAGCTAGAAATACAAAAAGTTAGAAGTGAGGAGTTTGATCTCCTAATCGTAGATGATATTCAGGTATTGGGAGAAAAGGATATTCTTATCCAAGAAAAATTTTTTAATCTTTTTAATTCTCAACATTACATGAATAAGCAAATGGTTTTCTCTAGTGACTCTGAACCAGATCGATTGAAAAATGTTCATTCTCGTTTGATTGTGCGTTTTAAGTGGGGAATGACAGCGTGTTTAACATCACTTGAAAAATAATAAGAAGGACTGCAAATGAATGATCAAGAGAGACTACTAACAATTTTTTTACGTTTACAGTTAGGTACTTCACTAGGAAAAAAGCGATTGGCCCAGGAATTTGAAGTTAGCGAAAAGACGATACAGAGAGATTTTTCGCTACTCCGTGATATTTTATCTAATAACACCAGTTATAGTGGAGATTTGCTTTATAACCGTAAAATGAATAAGTATTGTTTAGCAAGTAAGTCAGTTTTTAATAAAAAGGATATACTCGTTATTTCAAAGATTTTATTGGAAAATCGAGCACTGAATAGACCAGAAATTGCTAGCTTACTAAATAATTTACTGGTCTTAGTTCCCCGTGATGATCAGAAAGAAATTGAGCAGATTATTGGAAGTGAAAAGCTTAACTATGCTCCCTTAACGGATCAACAAAATAGAATAGAGAAAATTTGGAATTTATCAGAAGCTATTTTGCATGAACAGGTTCTAGACATTATCTATCAAAAACATTATTCTGAGTCTTCTAAGAGGCAGACTGTTTTACCAGTCTCTCTTTACTATGATAGTCATTATTTCTATCTGGTTGTCTACCAGTTGAAACATGCTACTTATATTACTTTAAGAGTAGACCGTATCCAGTCCTGGTCTCTTAGTAGTATAGAGAAACCCTCTATTTCTTATCGAGATAAATTTAGAGATGGCGACATTCGGAACGAGAGAGTGGATGCTTTTATCGGGAAGAAAATCAGTATTGAAATCGAGTATTTGTACGATCCGACTATTGTGATGGATCAATTTCCAAATGCAAAAATAGTTGGGAAAAATGGCGACTGGACTCATTTTAAGTTTGAAAGTCAGCATACACCGGGGCTTAAACGCTGGTTACTGGGACAAGGGGAAGCAGTTACTGTTTTGTCTCCTCGGATTTTAGTAGAGGATATGAAGCAAACAGTTCAAGAAATGATAGATAAATATAGATGAGGATAAAATGACTATTCAATTTACTTCTAAAAAGGTTGGAGAACTACTGAAAGAAGGGAAATTGCGGATTCCTTCTTATCAAAGACCTTATAAATGGAACAGAAAACATATCCGTAATCTTTTTTATGATTTACGAGATGCTATGGGGAAAAAGGAATATCAGATTGGTTCCGTTATCTTACATGAAAATGATGGATACTTAGAAAATGATGGATACTTAGATATTGTCGATGGACAGCAACGGCTAATTTCAATTTCTTTGTTTCTTCATTTATTAGATGATTTCGAGAATTATAAGGGTGCTAATCAACTGTTGAGTGCTGAATTTGGAGAGCTATCTTGCTATCATGCGAGTGAAAATTATAATGAGTGGAAAAATTTGACTCAATTAGTTGGAGAAAATCAGGCAAAAGATATTTGCAACTTTCTATTGAAAAATTGTTCTGTCTCTGTGATTACTATGCCACAGGAACAATTATCAGAGGCCTTTCAGTTATTTGATTCTCAGAATAATCGTGGAAAATCTTTAGAACCTCATGATTTGCTCAAAGCCTATCATCTTCGCAAGCAAGATTCAGAAGATGAAAGAATTGTTGAAAAGTGGGAGCAATTTGTAGAGGATAAAGATTTAAGTCTCAAAGAGTTATTTGATAAACATCTTTTTCGTATGAGACGTTGGTCGCGAGGAGAGACAGGATTAACAAACAAGCGTTATGGATCTTATCTCCGTTTTACAGAGGATTTTATTGACGATTTTAAAGGTGTTGATTTGAATCAGAACTTCCCATATCTAGAATTGTATCGTCATATTGAAAAACTCCCCATGTCCATTACTATGCCAATCATTGATGGAAGTAAATTTTTTGAGTATATTGAATCGGCCCATGAAACTATTAGAGTTCATAAAAAATTTTTAAATGAAGAGTTAGGACTTTCTAATGAGTCAGAGGGAGAAAAAAATGTAGCTTACCCAGAAGGCATGTTGAACATTTACAATAGCTCAAAGGGGCGCTATCTCAAGTGTCACAATATATTCTTAAATATTTGCTCGCTTTTCGTAGATAGATTTGGAAAAGATGAGCTATCAAAGGAGATAGTAGAGACCTTATTTATTTGGTCTTATTACCCTCGAGTTAAGTCTAAAGCAATATATGATGCAACAGTAGGGAAATACGCTGCTGGTGGAAGGTTTAAACAAAAAGAGGCTCAAAAGCTATTTCAACTTTTATCTCATGCTGTCACTCCGAATGATTTCATGATCAAGATAGATAGAGAATTATTTGAAAATTATACTGTGGACAAGATTATAGAAGAGGAAAAAGATAAATGGTAGAAACACATATAAGCTTATCTGTTAATCGTTTGTTAAATGAAGATACCTATGCTATTCCTCTTTATCAGAGAAATTTTGCCTGGACTTATGATGAAATTGAGCAGTTATTGAACGACGTAGCAGATGCTTTTCAAGAAAATAGAGACAATTATTATATTGGAACATTAGTCGTTAATAAAGAGAATGACATTTTCAAAATCATAGATGGGCAACAACGAACAACAGCCCTTAATTTGATTGCCTTAGCTTTGAAGCATGAGTTTGGTTTTGATAGATTGAAAGCTGTCAATCTTACCTTTCCAGCTAGGAAGAAATCAAATGAGAATATTCAAAAACTATTTACTAAGCAAAAAATCTCTGAGGACGATGAAAATGAATTAACTAGAGGTTACGGGCATGCTAAAGATGCATTGAAAAAAGTGCTAGAGGAGCGCCAGCTTAATCCTCAGTCTTTCGTTGATTATCTTTTTGAGAATGTCATCATTTTTCGGAGTATACTTCCTGAAGATTTAGATTTGAATCTTTATTTCGAACGTTTCAACTCTCGAGGAGAACAACTAGAGGCTCATGAGATTCTTAAGGCTCAAATGATGGCTAAGTTTGGTGAAGATCAAGAAATGGCTCAAAAATTTGCTAGAATCTGGAATGCTTGCGCAAACTTTGATAATCCGGTATCAAGTCAATTTAAGATGCGACGGAAGAGAGCAGATGATTTTCAAGAACGTGAACGTATTTTTGGATGGGACTTTTCAAATTACTCATTTCATAATATTTATGATGATATTGATTTTTATCAAAATGAAAGAAGAAAGTTATCAGATATATTAGGAAAAAAAGTAAATGAAAAAAATATAGAAGTAGAAAAAGATTTTGGTGATTATACCCAAGTTATCGATTTTCCAACCTTCTTACTCCATGTATTGGCAATTTGGGAAGGTAAGGATACCAGTGAGGTTCAGTTAGACGATAAGAAACTCTTAGCTCTATTTGATATAAAAAATAAAAATAAGACTTGGATTATTGAATTCAGTGAATTTCTTCTTAAAATAAAACATATTTTTGATAATTACATCGTTAGAAATTCAAATATAGATTCTTCAAGCAGAAATAAGGATGAATGGTTTTTGCAGAAGGAAACTTATTATGAATATCAACCTAATGGAAAAGCGAAAGAGCATTACATAGTTGAAGAACGTTTTACTAAGAATACATTTTCAGATTCGGAAATTAACCAAAACATTATTCTTCTTCAATCTATGTTTGCTGTAACCTTTACTGCCAATCGAGATAGTCGTTGGTTATATGAAATCTTGCAATTTCTCTTCAACAATATTGAAGAGTTAAATCAAGTAGAATTTGCTAGTCAGTTTAAGGATTTTCTTGAAAAAATGGCAGTGAGATATGCTGAGGAAAGATTGTTTACCGAAGATAAAAGTATCAAAAAATATGGGGCAATTCCTGTTTATGCTTTTAACTTTGTAGATTATGTTTTATGGAAAAATCGTGAAGAATTGAAGAAAGATTACGATATTGAGTTTAAAGATTTTAAATTTGCTTATCGTCGCTCCGTAGAACATTGGTATCCTCAGAATCCCAATGGACATGATGGAGAGAGCCAATTACCTGCTGAGTTTTTACATTCCTTTGGCAATCTTTGTATCATTACAGATAGTCAGAATTCTAAGTTTGGTAATTCCTATCCAGAGTCTAAACTAGCACAATGGAAGAAAGAGGATATCTTCAAACGTCAGAGTTTAAAATTACAAATGATGGCAGAGATAACTTCTAAAAAAAATAGATGGGATATTTGTGAGATTCAATCTATGGAAAAAGAAGTGGAAAGATATGTACACGACTTTTGTTTTAGTTAATTAAAAACAAGCTTTATTAGGCTTGTTTTTAAATTTATATCATATGTGATATACTAGTAACGGAGGATATTTCATGAAACTAAGAATTTTTGCGGAAGACAAGCCGGCTGAGAAGGTGTTTGAGTATCAATTAGAACTTGCTGATCAGACAATTCTTCTATCGACAGCACTCTTGTCTAGTGCTATTGCTTTAGCAGGATTATTTTCTGCTTTGAAGGAAAAATAACAAAAGAAAAGGAAGAATAGAATGGTTTTACCAAATTTTAAAGAAAATCTAGAAAAATATGCAAAATTGTTGGTTGCGAACGGAATTAACGTGCAACCTGGTCACACTTTGGCCCTCTCTATCGATGTGGAGCAACGTGAGTTGGCGCATTTGATCGTGAAAGAAGCCTATGCCTTGGGTGCGCATGAGGTTATCGTTCAGTGGACCGATGATGTCATCAACCGTGAGAAATTCCTCCATTCACCGATGGAGCGTCTGGACAATGTGCCAGAATACAAGATTGCTGAGATGAACTATCTCCTTGAAAATAAAGCAAGTCGTCTCGGTGTCCGCTCTTCTGACCCAGGTGCATTGAACGGAGTGGACGCTGACAAGCTTTCAGCTTCTGCTAAAGCGATGGGACTTGCGATGAAGCCAATGCGTATTGCAACGCAATCCAACAAGGTTAGCTGGACTGTCGCAGCTGCAGCAGGACTTGAGTGGGCTAAAAAAGTCTTTCCAAATGCTGCGAGCGATGAAGAAGCAGTGGACCTCCTTTGGGACCAAATCTTCAAAACTTGCCGTGTCTATGAAGAAGATCCCGTTAAGGCTTGGGAAGAACATGCAGCAATCCTTAAGAGCAAGGCAGAAATGCTTAATAAAGAGCAATTTTCAGCCCTTCACTACACAGCGCCAGGGACAGATTTGACACTTGGCTTGCCTAAGAATCACGTCTGGGAATCAGCTGGTGCTATCAATGCACAGGGCGAAGGATTCTTGCCAAATATGCCAACAGAAGAGGTCTTTACGGCTCCTGACTTTCGTCGTGCAGATGGCTATGTCACTTCTACAAAACCACTGAGCTATAATGGAAATATCATTGAAGGGATTAAAGTAACCTTCAAGGATGGTCAAATCGTAGACATTACTGCTGAAAAGGGTGATCAGGTCATGAAAGACCTTGTCTTTGAAAATGCGGGTGCGCGTGCCTTGGGTGAATGTGCCTTGGTACCAGATCCGAGCCCAATTTCTCAGTCAGGCATTACCTTCTTTAACACCCTTTTTGATGAGAATGCTTCAAACCACTTGGCTATCGGTGCAGCCTATGCAACCAGCGTTGTTGGTGGGGCAGAGATGAGCGAAGAAGAGCTTGAAGCTGCAGGACTGAACCGTTCAGATGTTCACGTGGACTTTATGATTGGCTCTAATCAAATGGATATCGATGGTATCCGTGAGGATGGAACACGCGTACCGCTCTTCCGCAATGGAGACTGGGCAATTTAAGGAGAAGCTATGCTTGGAAGTATGTTTGTTGGTCTCCTAGTGGGACTCTTGGCAGGTGCTTTAACCAATCGTGGAGAGAGCATGGGATGCTTTGGAAAAATGTTTCTCGGCTGGATTGGTGCTTCTTTGGGTCACCTACTTTTTGGAACTTGGGGGCCAAACCTAGCGGGGATAGCTATTGTTCCAGCTGTTTTAGGTGCTATGGTTGTCTTAGCTATTTTCTGGAGACGAGGAAGTTAATTTCTTAAATCTGAAATGAAAAGGAGGTTGGTCATTGTACCAGCCTCCTTTTGAGTATGATATAATAGTTCTATGAGATTAGATAAATTTTTAGTTGCCTGCGCAGTAGGAAGTCGGACGGAGGTCAAAAACTTTTTGAAGGCTGGGCGCGTGACGGTAAATGGTAAAAAAGAAAAGTCAGCTAAATTGCAGATTAATGAAGAAAGAGATGAGATTCGCTTTGATGGCCAAGTGCTAGAGTATGAAGAGTTTGTCTACTACATGATGAACAAGCCCCAAGGGGTTATTTCAGCGACTGAGGATTCCAAGCACAGAACCGTTCTGGACTTGCTGGATGATATTGCTCGGAGCAAGGAAGTTTTCCCAGTAGGACGCTTGGATATCGATACGCATGGACTCCTGCTTCTGACCAATGATGGTCAGCTGGCCCATGCTTTGCTTTCACCTAAACGTCATGTGGAAAAAACCTATCTGGCACAAGTCGAGGGAATTATGACCCAAGAAGATGTGGAGGCATTTGTCAAGGGCATTCCGCTCAAGGACTTTATCTGCCAGCCCGCTAAGCTGGAGATTATGTCGGTAGATCCAGAAAAGAATCAAAGTCTGGTTCGCGTGACCATTGCCGAAGGGAAGTTTCATCAAGTCAAACGTATGGTAGCCTACTGTGGTAAGGAAGTGGTGGACCTACAACGTTTGACGATGGGAACATTGATTTTAGACGAGAAGCTGAAACGAGGAGAATGGCGTCGCTTGACCAAGGAGGAGTTAGAGACTCTCCTTGCTAGTATTACTTAGTTTGGATTATGTTAGAAAAGGTGAGGAGAATGTCCTTGCCTTTTTCGTTTTTCAGTTGCTTCCTTTGTGAAAAGAGTTATAATAGACAGTAGAATAAAAGGAGGAATCTATGAACGCGATTCAAGAATCATTTACAGATAAACTATTTGCCAACTATGAAGCAAATGTCAAATACCAAGCGATCGAAAATGCTGCCAGCCATAACGGAATTTTTGCAGCCCTAGAACGTCGCCAAAGCCATGTAGACAATACACCTGTTTTCTCATTGGATTTGACCAAGGACAAGGTTACTAACCAGAAAGCGTCTGGTCGTTGCTGGATGTTTGCAGCTCTTAACACCTTCCGTCACAAACTCATCTCTCAATATAAATTGGAAAATTTTGAATTGTCACAAGCCCACACTTTCTTCTGGGACAAGTATGAAAAATCTAACTGGTTCTTGGAGCAAGTCATTGCGACTGCAGACCAAGACTTGACGAGCCGCAAGGTTAGCTTCCTACTCCAAACTCCACAACAAGACGGTGGACAGTGGGATATGGTCGTGGCCCTCTTTGAGAAATACGGTGTCGTTCCTAAGTCAGTTTACCCTGAGTCTGTTTCATCTAGCAGCAGCCGTGAGCTCAATGCCATCCTTAACAAATTGCTTCGCCAAGATGCTCAAATCTTGCGTGACTTGCTCGCTTCTGGTGCAGACCAAGCGACTGTTCAAGCTAAGAAAGAAGACCTCTTGCAGGAAATCTTTAACTTCCTTGCTATGTCACTAGGTCTTCCACCGCGTAAATTTGACTTTGCTTATCGCGATAAGGATGATAACTATCAAAGCGAAAAGGGTACCACGCCACAAGAGTTTTACAAGAAATATGTTGACCTTCCTCTAGAAGATTATGTTTCTGTTATCAATGCTCCGACTGCTGACAAACCATACGGCAAATCTTACACAGTTGAGATGTTGGGAAATGTGGTTGGTAGCCGTGCAGTTCGCTACATCAACGTTCCAATGGAACGCTTGAAAGAATTGGCGATTGCCCAAATGCAAACAGGTGAGACTGTTTGGTTTGGTTCAGATGTCGGCCAGCTTAGCAACCGCAAAGCTGGAATCCTTGCGACAGATGTTTATGACTTTGAATCAAGTATGGATATTCAACTCACTCAAGACAAGGCTGGACGTTTGGACTACAGCGAAAGCTTGATGACTCACGCCATGGTCTTGACAGGTGTGGACTTGGACGAAAATGGCAAATCAATCAAGTGGAAGGTTGAAAACTCATGGGGAGACAAGGTCGGTACAGATGGTTACTTTGTTGCCTCAGACTCTTGGATGGATGAATACACTTACCAAATTGTTGTCCGTAAGGAATTGCTGACAGCAGAAGAAAAAGCTGCCTATGAAGCAGAACCAATCGTACTTGCACCATGGGACCCAATGGGAGCCTTGGCAGAATAAAGCTATAGAAAAGAGGTTAGGGGAATCCTAGCTTCTTTTTAAGTTCTTCTTGAAGTGGCGATAGATGATGCTTGCCAAGGGAGTTCTTCTTATTTTGAGTCTTTAAGTGACAGAGAAAAAGATATGTGTTACTATAGTAGTACAAAAGGATATTGGAGTATAAATGAAGTATTTAAGTAGCCAAGACATCAAGAATCGTCAACGAAACATCAGCGATATTAAACCTTATAAAACAACCAAGGAAATTGTCGTTTCAAATATCTTTACCTTCTTTAATGCCATGAACTTGGCTCTGGCAGTTCTGGTAGCTACAACCTTGCGATTTGAAAATATGCTCTTTTTAGGTGTGATTGCTATCAATACAGCCATTGGGATTTTTCAAGAAGTGCGTTCAAAAAATGCCTTAGAAAAGCTAAGTTTGCTTGGTAAAAGTAAGTACAGAGTCAATCGAGATGGTCAAACGATTGAGATTGATCCAGAGGACATCGTTCTGGGTGAGTATCTGCATCTTAATCTGGGTGACCAGGTGCCTGTCGATGCAGAAGTACTTGAAGGAAATATTGAAGTGGATGAGTCCTTGCTGACTGGTGAGAGTGATTCGGTCTTTAAAACAGCGGGTGACAAGCTGATGAGCGGAAGCAATGTCGTCAGCGGTACTTGTCTGGTCACGGCGACGGCTGTGGGACAGGATAGCTACATCAACAAACTCGCAAAATCCAGCAAGGAATTCAAAAAATACCCTTCTCAGCTACGCGATTACATGGATAAGATTTTAAAAATCGTCTCTATTTTGCTGGTGCCAGTTGCGATTCTGCTCTATGTCAGAGGTTTCAGTCTAGGGCGAACTTATGTTGAGATTGTCTTGGGAAGTTCTGGTGCCTTGGTCGGCATGATTCCGGAGGGGTTGATTCTCCTGGTCAGTGTATCCCTTGCGGTAGCGGCCATGAAGCTGGCTAAAAAGAAGGTTCTAGTGCAGGAGCTATACTGTGTGGAGACCTTGGCGCGAGTAGATGTTCTTTGTTTTGATAAGACAGGAACTATCACGACGGGGAATATGAAGGTCCAAGAAATGGATGCGAAACTGGCAGAGAAACTGTCTTCTTATCTGGCTTATTTTGAGGATGAAAATGCAACTTCGCGCGCTCTGAAGACTTACTTAACGTGTGAGAAAAAGTGGGAAGTTCAAGAAGTCGGTGCCTTTTCAAGCAAAAACAAGTATTCCTTTGTCCAAGTAAAAGAGGGTGGGACCTATTTCTTCGGAGCCTATGAGTTTTTAGGCTTTACCCAGCCAATGGGTACCTACTATGAACATCTGAAGCAGCAAGGTTTTCGAATCTTGACACTTGCTCATAGCAAGGACCACATCACGAGTCCAGCCAATATGGAACTACTAGGGCACGTCGTTTTGTCGGATGAGATTAAGGACAATACCAAGGAAACCTTCGACTATTTCGAATCTCAAGGTGTTGAAGTGAAGATTATCAGTGGTGATAATCATGTAGCTGTATATGGGGTGGCTCGTAAAGCAGGTTTTAAGGAAGAAGCCCGTGCGATTGATATGACCAAGGTGAGCGATGATGACTTTGAAAGAGTGGTCTTGGAACACGATATATTTGGACGTGTGACACCTGAACAGAAGCAAAAGATGGTGACCGTTTTGCAAAAGGCTGGTAAGACAGTTGCCATGAGTGGTGATGGGGTCAATGATGTTTTGGCTCTCAAGAAAGCAGATATTAGTTTTGCTATGAATGGCGCCACCAGTGCAGCCAAAAGTGTATCCAATATTGTTTTCCTGACAGATGACTTTGCAGTATTTTATGATATCTTGATGGAAGGACGCCGTGTCATCAATAACATCCAAAAGGTAGCCTCTCTTTTTCTAACAAAGACCTTCTTCTCCATCGTTTTTGCCATTTTGAGTGTGGTATTTGGTTTGGAATTTGCCTTTATCCCCATTCAGTTTACAATCATTTCAGCCATTACGATTGGGATTCCATCTTTCTTCCTAACTTTTGAGTCCAATAAAGAAAAGGTCAGCACACATTTTATGCGAGATATTTTGACCAATGCTGCGATTGGCGGTGGCATTCTGGTTGCTAGTGTACTCCTGACTAACTTCTTTATCACTGTCCCAGGTCAGGTTAAATTTATTTGCTTCCTCCTTGCTTTGGTCAATGGTCTGTGTCTAGTTGCCAAGATCAGCATTCCCTTTAATCGATACAAACTAGCCTTGCTCACACTTTTGAGCCTTGCAGCCCTTGTTGGCGTACTTGCCAATACCTTTATCCTGCAAGGAACTTTTGTGCCTTTAGAAACCAGCCAAGTCGTCTATGTAGCCAGCCTAGCAGTGGCGATTGGAGGCTTGCATTATCTTACTAGGAGAAAAAGTTGATACACAAAAAGAATCAGGTTTATTACCTGATTCTTTTTTATTTATATTCTCGATGGTTTACATGATACCGAAGTAACGAGCTGCGATACCTACTGCAAAAAGGGCAAGGATGATTGTGATTGGTGATACTTTTTTCTTAAGCAACCACATGCAGAGGAAAGTAAGGAGAAGTCCCATCAATCCTGGAATCAATGAGTTTAACTGACCTTGAAGAGTTTGAGGTTGAACGCTATCCAAACTCAAGCCACCAAGTGCTTGACCAAGGATTCCTTTCAATTCAGAACCTGTTACTGCACCTTCTGGGAAGTTGATGTAAGCACCTTCAGCCAATTGTTTACCTGGAAGGTTAACAGTAAAGTTGATAGACACCCAACGTTGTACAAGAACGGCAAGGATGAACATACCAAGGATAGACGCTCCTTTAGTGATGTCTTTCAAGATACCACCAGACATGTCTTTAGTGATTTCAGATCCAGCTTTGTAACCGAACTCTTGTGTATACCATAGGAAGGCCATACGGATGGCATTCCATCCAAAGAAGAAGAGAAGGGGACCAACAAGGTTACCAGATGCAGCAAGTGATGCACCAAGGGCTCCAAGAATAGGACGAACTGTAAACCAGAATACTGGGTCACCGATACCAGCAAGAGGTCCCATCATACCGATCTTAACCCCTTGGATAGCCGCGTCGTCGATTTCAACACCGTTAGCGCGTTCTTCTTCAAGTGCAAGAGTAACCCCCATGATTGGAGCAGCGACGTATGGGTGAGTGTTGAAGAACTCAAGGTGACGCTCAAGAGCAGCCGCTTGGTCTTCTTTTTTAGTGTACAATTTTTTGATAGCTGGGATCAAAGAGTAAGCCCAACCCAAGTTTTGCATACGTTCGTAGTTCCAAGAACCTTGAAGAAATTGTGAACGCCACCAAACTTTTTGACGATCTGATTTTGATAATTGAATTTTTTCAGCCATGATTGTTCCCCTTTCTAGTAGTCTTCTAGGATATCACCGATTGGGTCGTTAGAAGTTGCAGCTCCGCCGCCACCGTTTCCACCTTGTTTTGAAAGGTTGAGGTAGATGAAGGCAAGGGCAACACCGATGACACCAAGGGCAATCAAAGTCAATTGAGAAATTGCTGCAAGAGCGAAACCGATAGCGAAAAATGGCCATACTTCACGAGTTGCCATCATGTTGATAACCATAGCGTAACCAACGGCAACGACCATAGCACCACCAACAGCCATACCACCATTCAACCATTCTGGCATCAATTTAAGAGCATCTTGAACGGCAGAAGCTGGGATAGCGATAAGGAAGGCTGCAGGGATTGCAATACGAAGACCTTGAAGAAGAAGTGCGATAAAGTGAGCACGTTCAACAGCTGCAATATTTCCTTCTTTAGCGGCAGCATCTGCAGTGTGAACCAAACCAACTGAGATTGTACGAACAATCATAGTCAAGAAAAGTCCAGCTACGGCAAGAGGGATAGCTGTTGCTGTTGCAACGGCGATACCTTCAGTAGTAAAGTTACCACCTTTGATCAAGATGATTGCTGCGGCAACAGATGCAAGAGCAGCGTCAGGAGCTACGGCAGCTCCGATGTTTGCCCAACCAAGGGCGATCATTTGAAGAGATCCACCAAGCATAACACCTGCTTCGAGGTTACCAGTTGCAAGTCCGATAAGGGTACATGCGACGATTGGTTGATGGAATTGGAATTGGTCGAGGATACCTTCAAGACCTGCAAGGAAGGCAACAACTACAACCAAGATAGCAGAAATGATTGAAATATCTGACATGGTTTTATTCCTTTTCTATTTAATTATAATAAAGTTTAAAATCTTTCTTCCAAGAGTTCGAGAGAAGAAGATTCTAATTATTGAACGTTTGCTTTGTTAATCAAGTCAAACAAGTCTTTTTTCGTGTCGTTTGGTACTTTACGTACATCAAATTCAACACCGAGGTCACGCATTTTTTCAAAGGTTGCAACGTCTTCTTTATCCATAGACAAAACGTTGTTAATCATTGTTTTACCTGTTGAGTGGGCCATAGAACCAACGTTAAGGGTCTTGATTGGCACGCCACCTTCAATGGCACGAAGGGCATCTTGAGGTGTTTCAAACAAGATAAGAGCATGTGTGTTACCAAAACGAGGATCTTTTGCAACCTCAATCAATTTTTTGATTGGTACAACGTTGGCTTTTACTCCGTTAGGAGCTGCTTGTTTGATCAATTCTTTACGAAGTTCGTCGTTTGCAACATTGTCTGAAGCAACAATAATACGATCCGCTTTTGAATCTGGAGTCCAAGCAGTTGCAACCTGACCGTGAAGGAGACGAGTGTCTAGACGAGCAAGGTTGATCTTCAGTTTACCGTCACCGATAACAGTTCCTTCTGGAATAGCAGCTTGGGCAACTGGAGCAGCTGCAGCACTTGCAACTTCCTCAACTGGGTTAAGCTCTTCTGGAAGAGCTTTGATGCCATCTTTGGCTTCTTTAATGATATTCGCAGCGACTTTATCCACACCTGCATTCGCGTCCATAAGGCGCTCTGTGTAGGCTTGGATCAACATCGGCAAGTTCAGTCCTGTGATGATGGCAAATTTACGTTCTGGATTTTCTCCCATCACGCGGCTAGCTTGGTTGAATGGAGATCCACTCCAAAGGTCAGCCAATACTAGAATCTCATCTTCTGCGTCAAATGCAGCCACAGCGTTGTTGAATTTAGCGTAAAGATCATCTGGACCTTCATTTGGCATAAAGGTCACAACTTGAACCTTTTCTTGTTCACCAAAGATCATAGATCCTGACTGATGAATACCCGCAGCAAATTCGCCGTGGCTCGCAATAATGATTCCGATACTCATTATTGTCATTCCTCCTTATAAAATGTTTGACTATATGTTTAAGAAAACTTTAAGCCTAACTTTAAGTATAAACCGTTTTCATATAAAAATCAACCATTTCTTATAAATATGTGACTATTCTTAATGAAAACTCGTTTACAAAATGTTAATATACAAAGTTTTTTTGAGTCTGTATTCATAAAAAGAACTAAAATTTAATATAAAAATAATGAAAACGAGCTATTTTTTGAAAATAAATTGAAAACAAAACAAAAGACTGCAAGTGAGCAATCTTTTGTTTCCCAATTCTATCATAAACTTAGTGTGTGAAATCCAGTACCATACGTCCTTGGATTTGACCTTTTTCCATTTCATCGAAAATAGCTACAGCATCTTCTACTGGACGTTTTTGAACTACAGGCACTACCAGACCTTCTGCTCCAAATTGGAAGGCTTCTTCCAAGTCCTTACGAGTTCCAACAAGAGAACCAATCACTTGAATTCCATCTAGAACTGTTTTTACGATGCTGAGTTCCATCATTTCAGAAGGAAGACCAACAGCTACTACGCGACCACCAGCACGAACGGAATCAACGGCTTGGTTAAAGGCAACTTTAGACACAGCAGTTACGACAGCTGAGTGAGCTCCCCCATTTGTGTCCTGGAACGTCTTCAACTTCCAGTCCATTGATAACGATGTCGGCACCAACTTCTTTAGCAAGAGCCAGTTTGTCGTTGTTGATATCAACTGCGATAACATGAGCGTTGAATACTTTCTTGGCGTATTGAACGGCTAGGTTACCTAGACCACCAGCACCATAGAGAACTACCCATTGTCCTGGCTCAACCTTTGCTTCTTTAATAGCTTTATAGGTTGTTACACCAGCACATGTGATTGAAGAAGCTTGGGCTGGATCAAGTCCATCCGGAACTTTAACAGCATAATCCGCTGTTACGATACATTGTTCTGCCATACCACCGTCTACTGAATATCCAGCATTTTTTACTGTACGGCAGAGAGTTTCGCGACCAGTTGTACAGTATTCGCAAGTGCCACAGCCTTCAAAGAACCAAGCAATGCTGACACGGTCACCAACTTTAAGGCTTTGGACATCTGGAGCAACTTCCTTGACGATACCGATACCTTCATGTCCTAGAACACGACCAGGCACTTGACCGAAGTCCCCATGAGCAACGTGAAGATCCGTGTGACAAACCCCACAATATTCCACTTCAACAAGCGCTTCCCCAGTTTTAAGTGGGCGGAGTACTTTTTCCTCAATGACAACACCAGTGCTTTCTGGATTTACAACAACAGCTTTCATAGCTATCCTCCTTGATATTTTCTGAGAACAGAGATAAATTAGACTGGATTGATTTTTGCGTCAAATAGAGTCAAATTGCTGAGCTCTCTTCTTTTTATATGTGTATTATATCACAAATGAAAGCCTTTTCCAATGATTTGAATGTGAATTCTCAAACAATCGATTAACTGGTTGACTAGACTGTGAAAAAAACACAAATACTATTGGTAGAAAATCTTCATAATTATAAAAGCGCCTAATGTTAAGCATTTAAAGAGCTAGATATTAAGCGTTTTGTCTTAAAAAAATTTACTGGATTGTCTTTTCAAATTGAATCTTCCTCAACTCCCAGCATGTATTACAAAAATAAAGCTCGGAGAGTTTTTGCAACTCCATCTTGGTCATTTGTCAATGAAATTTGTTCATCTGCATATGGAAGAAGAGCAGGGTTGGCGTTTTTCATAGCATATCCCTTGCCTGCGAAAGCCAGCATTTCTCTATCATTTTGCTCATCGCCGAAGGCAATTAAGTCTTTTTTATCACGATTCATCACATTGAGCAAATACTCTAAAGCAAATGCTTTGTTGACTCCTTTTGGTGTACATTCGAGGATGTTGAGGGGCCCGCCCCAGGTATTGATGGATAGTTGGTGTTGATAAAAACGATTCATCTCGTCCGCTAAAGCGTATTTGTCTTCAGCCCTTGTTTGCAAGAGGATGCAGTTGGGATCTTTGGTTACTCGTTCGGGCTTGAATTGATTTTCCGGCCGGAAGTTCTCTACGCCAAATAGTTTAGGGTCTGCAATTTCCTCATTCGGAGTCGTGATATAGAATTTTTTTCGATATTCTCCTGCAATAAAATCAGCCTGGATGTCCTCCGTGCGCTGGACCATGTCTAGGAGATATTTTTTGTCCAAGGTCAAGCACTTTTCATGCGTCCAAGCACGACCTGGCAGATGGGTAAGGGAACCATTGAAGTTGATCATAGGTGTGTGCAACTCTAGTTCCTGATAAAATTCTTTTGCCATACGGTAAGGGCGCCCAGTAGTGATGATGACATGGTGGCCTTTTTCAGCAATTCGTTTAATTGTGTTTCGAGTAAAATCTGAAATCTTACTCTCTGAGTTGAGCAGGGTTCCGTCCAAATCAACGGCGATAATTTTTTTAGTCATATAAACCTTCCTAGTACATTCCAGATAAGATGTCTACTATTATATCAAAAAGAAAGCAGAAAAACAGACTCAAAACAAAAATAGAAATTTCATTTTGTTAAATAAATCAAACAAACATATTGAAAAGGTGAATGATAAATGATATAATACTCTCATTGTTCGTAAAAAACAAAAGGAGATTAAACATGGACAAACTATTTAAACTAAAAGAGCACGGGACAGATGTCCGTACAGAGGTGCTTGCTGGTTTAACAACATTCTTTGCAATGAGTTATATTCTCTTTGTAAACCCTCAAATGCTTTCACAAACAGGGATGCCTGTTCAAGGTGTGTTCTTGGCAACGATTATCGGTTCTGTAGTTGGTACTTTGATGATGGCTTTCTATGCTAATTTGCCATACGCACAAGCACCAGGTATGGGATTGAATGCCTTCTTCACATTTACAGTTGTGTTTGGGATGGGCTATACTTGGAAAGAAGCTCTTGGTATGGTCTTCATTTGTGGAATTATTTCACTGATTATTACCTTGACAAATGTTCGTAAAATGATCATCGAATCCATTCCTACAACGCTCCGTTCAGCAATTTCAGCTGGTATTGGTGTTTTCCTTGCCTATGTTGGGATTAAGAATGCTGGTCTCTTGAAATTCTCAATCGATCCAGGTACTTATACTGTAGCAGGTGAGGGAGCAGACAAGGCTCAAGCTGCACTTACTGCAAACTCAGCAGCTGTTCCAGGCTTGGTAGATTTCAATACTCCAGCAGTATTGGTGGCTCTTGCTGGTCTGGCTATTACCATCTTCTTTGTTGTTAAAGGCATCAAAGGTGGAATCATTCTTTCTATTTTAACAACGACTGTGCTTGCCATTGCTGTTGGTGTTGTGAAATTATCAGGGATTGACTTCGCTAGCAACAATCTTTCATCAGCAGTTAATGATCTTGGGACTTTGTTTGGTGCCGCTCTGGGCTCAGAAGGTTTAGGATCTTTGATTTCAAACACTTCACGTTTGCCAGAAACTTTGATGGCCATTCTTGCTTTCTCACTAACGGATATTTTTGATACAATTGGTACTCTTATCGGTACTGGTGAAAAAGTTGGTATCGTTGCGACAAGTGGTGAAAACCATGAGTCAGTTAAATTGGACAAGGCTCTTTACTCTGACTTGGTGGCGACTTCAGTAGGTGCCATTGCAGGTACTTCAAACGTTACGACTTATGTTGAGTCTGCGGCGGGTATCGGCGCTGGTGGACGTACTGGTTTGACAGCCCTAGTAGTTGCGATCTGTTTTGCTCTCTCTAGCTTCTTTAGCCCACTTCTAGCGATTGTTCCGACAGCTGCAACAGCGCCAATTTTGATCATCGTCGGAATCATGATGCTTTCTAACTTGAAAAACATTCCTTGGGATGATATGGCTGAAGCGGTTCCTGCCTTCTTCACATCTATCTTTATGGGATTCAGCTACTCTATCACACAAGGTATTGCTGTTGGTTTCTTGACTTATACCTTGACAAAAGTTGTCAAAGGTCAAGCCAAGGATGTGCACGTGATGATTTGGATTTTGGATGCCTTGTTCATCCTGAACTATATTAGCATGGCGCTATAAGCTATAAATGGTATAATAGAAAAAGGGGAGTCTCCCCTTTTTATTATAAGGAGGTACATCATGAAGAAAAAAGGTATCTGGCAAGAAATTCTGGATAGAGGAATATGGGTGTTAATTTTTTTAGTAGCACTAGTGCTATCTCAACTTCCTTTAATTTTATCTGCCCTTTTATCCGCTAGACAATTCCCACTCCTCCAGTCAGGACTCTTAGTGGCTTTGCTGTCGGTTGCTATTCTAACTGTTTTTATCTTTAGTGCGCGAAAAACAGAGATTGCGACCTTCAATCTTTCTTTTTTCAAGGCAAAAGATCTAGCCCGCTTGGTTTTGAGTTATTTGGTTATTTTCACAAGTAACTTATTCGGCTCTGCCTTGCTTCGTCTGATGAATGAATCTACGACCAGCAACCAATCAACTATTAATAATCTGGTTCAGAATAGCTCGCTGATTTCCAGTTTTTTCTTACTGGTTCTGATTGCTCCCATTTGTGAGGAAATATTGTGTCGTGGAATTATCCCTAAAAAGATCTTCCGTGGGAAGGAGAAGTTGGGTTATCTTGTAGGTGCAGTCGTCTTTGCCTTGCTCCACACACCGACCAATCTGCCTTCTCTCCTTATCTATGGAGGAATGTCTACAGTTTTAACTTGGACAGCTTACAGAACAGAACGCTTAGAGATGTCGATCTTGCTTCATATGATTGTCAATGGTATTGCCTTTTGTTTGCTGGCTTTACTGGTTTTGATTAGTCGAAATGTAGGCTTGCCTTTCTAAACCATTTCCTTACTTGGAAAAGATAAATGCTAGCGTATCCATCTTTTTCTTTTTATGGTAAAATAGAGAAATAATGTGGTGAAAAACCTTGAGGAGTGACCTTATGTCCAATAAAGCTAGTCAGGCAAAAACAGCCATTTGCGGAATTATCAATGTAACCCCAGATTCCTTTTCGGATGGTGGTCAGTTTTTTGCTGTTGACCAGGCTCTCCAGCAAGCTCGTAAATTGATAGCTGAAGGAGCGAGTATGCTAGATATTGGTGGAGAATCGACTCGTCCTGGCAGTAGCTATGTCGAGATAGAAGAGGAAATCCAGCGTGTTGTTCCAGTCATCGAAGCTATCCGTAAGGAAAGTGATGTCCTCATCTCCATCGATACTTGGAAGAGTCAGGTGGCAGAGGCAGCTTTGGAAGCTGGTGCCAATCTGGTCAATGATATCACTGGTCTCATGGGAGATGAGAGAATGGCGGATGTGGTTGCTAAAGCTGGAGCGAAAGTGATTATCATGTTTAATCCAGTCATGGCTAGACCTCAGCACCCTAGCTCGCTCATATTCCCGCATTTTGGATTTGGGGATCCTTTTACAAATGAAGACTTGGCGTACTTTGAACAACTACCAGTAGAAGATTTGATGACCGCGTTCTTTGACCGCGCTCTAGCGAGAGCGGAGAAAGCGGGGATTTCGAAAGGCAAGATCATGCTGGATCCAGGAATTGGCTTTGGTATGACTAAGAAGGAAAATCTGCTCCTTCTACGTGATCTGGATAAACTGCATCAGAAAGGCTATCCAATTTTTCTTGGAGTTTCGCGTAAGCGATTTGTCATCAATATCCTAGAAGAAAATGGTTTTGAAGTCAATCCTGAGACCGAACTTGGTTTCCGCAATCGGGACACAGCTTCGGCTCATGTAACCAGTATCGCTGCAAGACAGGGTGTCGAAGTAGTGCGCGTGCACGATGTAGCCAGTCATAAGATGGCAGTTGAAATTGCGTCAGCCATTCGTTTGGCAGATGATGCGGAAAATCTAGATTTGAAACAATATAAGTAAGATGAACGAAATTGAAAACAATCAGTGGATTGCCCACTACCGGACGGACCAACCACATTTTGGTTTGGAACGAATGGTGGAACTCCTAGCTCTGCGAGGCAATCCCCATCTCAAACTTAAGGTCATCCATATCGGAGGGACCAATGGCAAGGGTTCGACCATTGCTTTTTTGAAAAAGATGCTGGAAAAATTAGGGCTGAGAGTTGGTGTTTTCAGCTCGCCCTATCTCATTCATTATACAGATCAGATTAGCATCAATGGGGAATCCATCCCAGAAGCGAGGCTAGAAGCCCTCATGGCAGTTTATCGCTCTTTGCTTGAGGGGGAGAGGAGCGTTGCATTACAAGGAACGACTGAGTTTGAGATTATCACAGCCATAGCTTATGATTACTTTGCCTCAGAGAAAGTAGATGTGGCCATCATGGAAGTGGGCATGGGTGGACTTCTGGATAGCACCAATGTCTGTCAGCCAATTCTGACAGGAATTACGACCATTGGCTTAGACCATGTAGCTCTACTAGGTGATACCTTGGAAGCTATAGCAGAGCAGAAAGCTGGTATTATCAAGCAAGGCATTCCTTTGGTAACAGGTCGCATTGCTCCAGAAGCCTTGGCTGTTATCGACCGCATTGCGGAAGGGAAAGATGTACCGAGAATACGATATGGGAAAGATTATCAGGTCAGTCACCAAAAGAGTGTGGTGACAGGCGAAATCTTTGATTATACCAGTTCTGTCAGACAAGGTCGTTTTCAAACAGGTCTGCTTGGTTTACATCAGATAGAAAATGCGGGGATGGCACTTGCCCTCCTAGACACTTATTGCCAGGAGACTGGGCGAGAATTAGCAAGTAATGCCTTGGTTGCTCAAGCTTTGAAAGAAACCAGATGGCCAGGGCGTTTGGAGGTCGTATCTAGTAACCCCTTGTTGCTTTTGGATGGGGCCCATAATCCCCATTCTATCAAGGCCTTGTTGGTAACCTTGCGAGAACGCTTTGCGGATTATCATAAGGAAATCCTCTTTACCTGCATCAAAACCAAGGCTTTGGAGGATATGCTGGATTTGCTAGAAACGGTGCCAGATAGTCAACTGACTTTAACCTGTTTTGACGATAGTCGGGCGACGGATGAAAGAGTATTGAAAGAGGCAGCTGAGTCTAGAAATCTCAACTATCAAAGTTGGCAGGATTTTCTAGAGCAGAAATTGACAGATAAAAAAGAAGAGAAACAAACAGTTAGGATTGTCACAGGTTCCTTGTATTTCTTGAGCCAAGTGAGAGCCTACCTGATGGAGAGGAAGAACGAGAATGGATATACAAAAGATCGAAACGGCTGTAAAAATGATTATTGAGGCCGTCGGTGAGGATGCTAACCGCGAGGGCTTGCAGGAAACACCTGCTCGTGTAGCCCGTATGTATCAAGAGATTTTTTCAGGTCTTGGTGAAACAGCGGAGGAACACCTGTCAAAATCCTTTGAGATTATTGATGATAACATGGTGGTAGAAAAGGATATCTTTTTCCACACTATGTGTGAACACCACTTCTTGCCCTTTTATGGTAGAGCGCACATTGCCTATATTCCAGATGGTCGTGTGGCAGGCTTGTCCAAGTTAGCCCGTACGGTTGAAGTCTACTCTAAAAAACCACAGATTCAAGAACGTTTGAATATTGAAGTGGCTGATGCCTTGATGGACTATCTAGGGGCTAAGGGAGCCTTTGTTGTTATTGAAGCAGAGCATATGTGTATGAGCATGCGTGGTGTCAGAAAGCCAGGCACTGCGACTTTGACCACTGTAGCCCGTGGCGTATTTGAGACGGATAAGGATCTCCGAGATCAGGCTTATCGTCTAATGGGACTATAAAAGAATCCGCTATAAGCGGATTTTTCTAGAAAGGACTAGTTATGGATCAGCTAAAGATTAAAGATTTGGAAATTTTTGCCTATCACGGGCTTTTTCCTAGTGAAAAAGAGCTAGGGCAAAAGTTTGTCATTTCGGCGACCCTATCCTATGATATGACCAAGGCGGCGACAGACTTGGATTTGGCGGCTTCTATCCATTACGGCGAACTTTGTCAGCAGTGGACAGCTTGGTTTCAGGAAACCACAGAGGACTTGATTGAAACAGTAGCCTACAAACTAGTTGAACGTACCTTTGAGACCTATCCTCTTGTCCAAGAAATTGAGTTGGAACTCAAAAAACCTTGGGCTCCAGTGCATTTACCACTGGATACCTGCTCAGTGACCATTCACCGTCGTAAGCAACGGGCTTTTATCGCCCTAGGAAGCAATATGGGGGATAAGCAAGCAAACTTGGAACAAGCTATTGACAAACTGCGAGCTCGTGGTATCCATATTTTAAAAGAGTCCAGTGTCTTGACGACGGAGCCTTGGGGCGGTGTAGAACAAGCTAGTTTTGCTAATCAGGTGATTGAAGTAGAAACATGGCTTCCAGCACCAGTCTTGTTAGAAACTTTGTTAGCCATTGAGTCAGAAATGGGACGGGTTCGAGAGGTGCATTGGGGACCTCGTTTGATCGATTTGGACCTGCTCTTTGTAGAAAATCAGGTCATCTATACAGACGAGCTGATCTTGCCTCATCCTTACATAGCAGAACGCCTCTTTGTTCTTGAGCCCTTACAGGAAATAGCTCCCCATTTTATTCATCCAGTACTCAAACAGCCGATACGCTACTTGTATCAAGAATTGAACAAATAGAAAAAACTCTAGTTCCTCAGCAGTTTGCGCCGAGAAGCTAGAGTTTTTAAAATAGGTCATTTTCTTCAGGAAGGAGGATGGTTTCTTTCCCGTCCATGTCTAAAACAAGAACCCGAGGAGGGTAAAGAGGGTCGAAGGGATGATTAAAATCAAAGTCGATACTAGTCGGCAGGTGCTGACTAGAGAAATGGAAGGTAATGGTCCCCTCGTTGTTTAGTAGTTGAAATTCGAGTTCCTCTTCTAATTCAAAGACGTTTTTCAAAAAATGATCGATAATAAACCATAAAGAGTCGATAACATCGTCAGGCAAGCTGGTCACAACGCCAAAACTGGCCGAACGTCTCTGAGTATTTGTAAAAGCCATAAACTTTCCCTCCCTCCTTTTATTTTTCCTTATCATACAGCAAAACATCCCAAAAATCAAGAAATCGTACTCACTTTTTCAAAATGGGAATAGGTTGTGAAATTTTTTCAAAGTTTCTCTAAAAAATACTTGAAAGTGTTTACAATAAGTGATAAAATGGAGTAAGCAGATGTATGAAAGCGAAATTTTCAATATAGAAAGGAAATAGAATGAACACAGATGATACAGTAACGATTTATGATGTTGCCCGTGAAGCTGGGGTTTCAATGGCAACTGTTAGCCGTGTAGTGAATGGCAATAAGAACGTCAAAGAGAATACTCGTAAAAAAGTTCTAGAGGTGATCGATCGTCTTGACTACCGTCCAAATGCGGTAGCGCGTGGCTTGGCCAGCAAGAAAACCACGACAGTTGGTGTTGTGATTCCAAATATCACCAATGGCTATTTTTCAACCCTAGCCAAGGGGATTGATGATATTGCAGAGATGTATAAGTACAATATCGTCCTAGCCAACAGTGATGAAGACGATGAAAAAGAAGTTTCAGTAGTTAATACTCTCTTTTCAAAACAAGTTGATGGTATTATCTTTATGGGCTATCACTTGACTGAAAAGATTCGTTCAGAATTTTCTCGTTCTCGGACACCAGTTGTCCTTGCAGGAACGGTGGATATCGAACACCAGTTGCCAAGTGTTAATATTGACTACAAACAAGCAACGATTGATGCAGTAACTCATTTGCTTCAGGAAAATGAAAAGATTGCCTTTATCAGTGGACCACTTGTTGATGATATCAACGGCAAAATTCGATTGATTGGTTACAAGGAAGCTTTGAAAAAGGCAGGAATCCCTTATAGCGAGGGCTTGGTATTTGAGTCTAAATACAGCTATAATGATGGCTATGCCTTGGCAGAGCGCTTGGTTTCTTCACAGGCTACAGCTGCAGTTGTGACAGGTGATGAATTGGCTGCGGGTGTGTTAAATGGCTTGGCAGATCACGGTATTTCTGTACCGGAAGAGTTTGAAATCATTACGACAGATGATTCTCAAATTGCACGATTCACTCGTCCAAACTTAACGACAATTGCTCAACCTCTATACGACCTTGGTGCTATCAGTATGCGTATGTTGACCAAGATTATGCATAAAGAAGAGTTGGAAGAACGTGAAGTTCTCCTGCCTCACGGTTTGACAGAACGTCGTTCGACACGAAAACGCAAATAGAAAAAATCAGGGAATCGAGAAGATTTCCTGATTTTCAATTTTAACCTTCCATGTAATTGCGAAGTTCTTGTCCTTTTAGTCCCGCGTTGATAGCAATCAATAATTTGAGGCGAGCTTTTTGAGCATTGAGTTCTTTGACAAAGAAAACGCCAGACTCTTGTAATTGAACTCCTCCGCCTGGATAGGCGTAAACGGGTTCTGCAATTCCGTTAAAACAACGTGAAACCAAGGCGACTGGAATACCTTTTTGGAGGAGACTTTCTAATTTTTGAGCTGTTTCTTTGGGTACATTACCTGCTCCAAAAGCTTGAACGACTAATCCATCTAGGTGATCTAGGTCAAGCATATCAATCAGCTCATCTGTCATACCTGCATAGGCCGAGATGATGGGAACCAGACCTTGAATATGTTCGAGATCAAAACGGACACGAGGCTCAGCTGTTTTAAAGTAGAGGATTTCTTGCTTCATGATGAGACCAAGTGGTCCGTGTGTTGGAGTTTGGAAGGTACCGACATTGGTCGTATGGGTTTTGGTAACATACTTGGCTGCGTGGATCTCATCATTCATGACGACCAGCACACCCTTGTCGGCTGCTTTGTCATCGCTGGCGACTCGTAAAGCGCTCAGATAGTTGTATACACCGTCGCTACCGAGTTCATTTGAACTACGCATAGCTCCTGTTAGAACAATGGGCATGTGTGGGATTTCCATGGTATCAAGGAAGTAGGCAGTTTCCTCTAGCGTATCTGTTCCATGTGTGATGACAACTCCATCGTAGTGGTCTGCTTCCTCTTTGATTTTATGATAGAGTGCAAGCATATGCTTGGGTTTGATATGGGGACTCGGTAGGTTAAAAAAGTCTAGGGCATGAACCTCAATCCCTTCAAGTGGATTGGAAACATGGTTCATGGGATTGTCCTGACTAGTTATAACAGCACCAGTGGCGTCTGCTTGCATGGAAATAGTCCCACCTGTATGTAAAACAAGGATTTTCTTAGGCATGAATTACTCACTCTTTCTGAAATGTGGTATAATCATTGTAACACAAAAGGGGAGAATGGGGTAGGATGGAAGTCAAAGCTGTTTTTTTTGATATCGATGGAACGCTAGTCAACGATCGCAAGAGTGTTTTGAAATCCACTAAGGACGCGATTAAGATTGTCAAAGAGCAAGGAGTGCTTGTTGGAGTGGCGACAGGACGGGGGCCTTTCTTTGTCAAGGAATTGATGGAAGATTTAGATCTAGATTTTGCAATAACTTATAACGGACAATATATCTTTAATAAAGAAAAAGTTTTATTTGCTAGTCCGATTGCTAAGTCAAGCCTGCGTCAACTGATTGCCTATGCTAAAAAGGAGCGAAAAGAAATCGCTCTTGGAACCGAGCATGCTGTTGTTGGTTCGAAAATTATGTCATTTGGTCTTGGGTCCTTTTCACAGCTGGTTAGTCGTTTTATTCCGACTGTGCTGACAAGAACTGTTAGTCGCTCTTTTAATCGAATGGTTAGTAAGGCAGTCCCTCAAAAGGAAGATGACCTACTTCGTTTGATCAATGAGCCAATCTATCAAGTGTTAATGCTGATGACTCCTGAAGAATCTGAGAAAGCTGCAAGTGATTTTGAAGATTTGAAATTGACTCGAAGCAATCCCTTCGCTGCGGATATCATCAACCAAGGAAATTCCAAACTAGAAGGCATTCGCCGAGTCGGGAAAGAGTATGGTTTTGATCTCAACCAAGTCATGGCTTTCGGTGATTCAGACAATGATCTGGAAATGTTGGCAGGTGTTGGTATGTCTGTAGCCATGGGAAATGGCAGTAGCAGCGTCAAAGAAGTTGCCAAGCACATTACAGCAAGTAACCAGCAAGATGGCATCCACAAGGCGCTTGAACATTTTGGGGTCTTGGCTTCAGAAAAAGTTTTTGTCAGTCGAGATTACCATTTTAATAAGGTCAAGACCTTCCATCACATGATGGATGAACGGACGCAGGAAGAGCCACAGGCATGGGATGTTGAAGGTGCAACCCACCGCGCAGACTTTAAAATTGAAGAATTAGTAGAGTTTGTCCGAGCGGCAAGTTCTTCGGAGGAAGAATTCCAGCAGTCACTTGCAAGCATGCATTCGGCAATTGATAAGGCGGCCGAAAAGGTGAGGCAAAAAACGCCTGCCCAAAAAGATCTAATCGGGCAGGTTGATGCCTTAATCGATACACTGTACTTTACTTACGGCAGTTTTGCCTTGATGGGAGTGGATCCAGAACGCATCTTTGATATTGTGCATGAGGCAAACATGGGGAAGGTTTTTCCTGATGGAAAAGCCCATTTTGATCCAGTTACACATAAAATCTTAAAACCGGATGACTGGGACGAAAAATATGCTCCAGAACCTGCTATCAGAAAGGAACTGCAGCGACAACTCAAGGCTTATGAGCGACATAAAGAGAAAAATAAGTAAGTAAGAAAAAAGGGAGCCTAGCAGGCTCCTTTTGTGTTCCTATAATGTTTTTTCTTGTTCTCTCACGACGAGTAAATCAACTTTTGCGTGGCGGAGGATGTATTCAGATGAAGAGCCAACCAAGAGGCGTTCAAAGGCATTAAGACCTGTTGCACCGACGAGAATCAAGTCAACATTTTCTGCGTCTGGAATGGTACGGGCAAGGAGGGTTTTCGGATTTCCCATTTCGATGACGATGTGAATATCCGTCACGCCCGCATCTTTTGCACGTTTTTCGTACTCTTTCATCAAACTTTCAGCGTCGACTTGGAGTTCTTCGTAAACTTCAGCATCAAAGGTAGACACGCTTTGAAGAGCGCGTGTGTCAATAACATGGGCAATGGTGAGCTTGGAATCATTGCGTAGAGCAGTGTAAACACCTTTAACAAAAGCCAAGTCTGCCTCTTTAGAACCATCAATTGCAACCATAACATTTTGGTAACGTTGTGCCATAATGAAACCTCCTGAAATTTTCTTACTTTTATTGTAATCCTTTTCACTAAAGAAGTAAAGTAAAAATCATATTTAAATAAATATTATCGGAGATTCGATTTGGGGGAGATATGTTAAAATAAAAGAAAACGGGATAGTAGGAGACACAGCGAAGGGATGAGAAAGTATGAAAGAGTCTGTTCAAGCTTCTAAAAAAATAAGTTTTCTTTATCATGGAATTATCCTTGCGTCACTTGTAGGAGAAGTAGTGATGCTTTGGCAGCTGGAAAGAGTCGTGCCCGTTCTCTATCCAGGTTTTGTCGGCTTTCTTCTCTTTCACCTAGTCTACCACATCATTTTATTTGTGATTGCAAAGAGAAGTGGTCGTTTGGACTATTTGGTCACGTGGGGGCTCTTTCTCATGTTTAATCTTTTGTATGATTCCTTTTTAGCATTAGTCTTCCTAGGTTTGTCTTTTGGTATGTGAGAAAATACTTCTGCATTCTAGTTATTTAGACGGTGAGAACCTAGTCGTTGTGAGTTTTTTTCTTTGCTTGCTCATTTCAGGAAACTTGTCGCAATCCCTTTCTAGTGGTATAATGTTACTATCTCGGTGAATTGAGGAAACAAGATGAAAGAATATAACAAATCTAGTAAGTTAGAGCACGTTGCCTATGATATCCGTGGTCCTGTTTTGGAAGAAGCTATGCGGATGCGAGCAAACGGAGAAAAGATTTTACGCCTGAATACAGGAAATCCAGCAGAATTTGGCTTTACAGCGCCAGATGAGGTCATTCATGACTTGATTATGAATGCGCGTGATAGTGAGGGATATTCTGACTCCAAAGGGATTTTCTCAGCACGTAAAGCCATCATGCAGTATTGCCAATTGAAGAACTTCCCCAATGTGGACATTGATGATATCTACCTTGGAAATGGAGTCAGCGAGCTGATTGTTATGTCCATGCAGGGGCTTTTAGACAATGGAGATGAGGTCTTGGTTCCTATGCCAGACTATCCTCTCTGGACAGCCGCGGTCAGCCTAGCTGGGGGAAATGCCGTTCACTATATCTGTGATGAAGCTGCAGAATGGTACCCTGATATTGACGATATCAAGTCAAAAATTACTTCCAATACCAAGGCCATCGTCCTTATCAACCCAAATAACCCAACTGGAGCCCTTTATCCTAAGGAACTCTTGTTGGAGATTATTGAGATTGCCCGTCAAAACGACTTGATCATCTTTGCAGATGAGATTTATGACCGCATGGTGATGGACGGGCATGTACACACGCCTGTGGCAAGCTTGGCACCAGATGTCTTCTGTGTCAGCATGAATGGTCTGTCAAAATCGCATCGTATCGCTGGTTTTCGTGTGGGCTGGATGGTCTTGTCTGGGCCTAAAACCCATGTTAAAGGCTATATCGAAGGTCTCAATATGCTGTCCAATATGCGCCTTTGCTCTAACGTTTTGGCCCAGCAAGTCGTACAAACATCACTAGGTGGGCACCAGTCAGTGGACGAATTACTCCTTCCTGGTGGTCGCATCTATGAGCAAAGAAACTTTATCTATAATGCCATTCAAGATATTCCAGGTTTATCTGCGGTCAAGCCGAAGGCGGGTCTTTATATCTTCCCTAAAATTGACCGCAATATGTACCGCATCAATGATGATGAACAGTTCGTTCTTGATTTCTTGAAGCAGGAAAAGGTTCTCTTGGTTCATGGCCGCGGTTTTAACTGGAAGGAACCAGACCATTTCCGTATCGTTTACCTCCCTCGTGTGGACGAATTAGCGCAAATCCAAGAAAAGATGACTCGTTTCTTGAAACAGTATCGTAGATAAGGGTTCTATAGGGTTCAACTAGATTTTAGCGTTTTATCTCAGAGAAAGCGAACGTTTTTATGATTTAAACGTTACCTCTCTGAGATTTTTATTTTCTTGGAAGAATACTGGGTAGGTATAACATCTTAAAAGATTAGAATTTATTATTAGAATCTTTAATATTACAAACATTAGTAACTATGAACTACAAGAGTAAAGATGAATAGTGGAGAATAGGTAAATAAAATGATAACTATGAGAGAGATTCTTGAAAAATTTGATGAAAGTTCCAATGATATTAAGTTTTTAGAATTTAATAAAAAAATAACGGATACTATAGAAACACCACAAGAACTGAAGTTTATCTTAGAACATTTTTCTTATATAACTGTTAATGGTTATTTAAAGATTTTGGGGAATGACTCAGAGAATGGATTCATCTATTGTAATGAATTGTTTTCAAAATGTTATAATCCTAATCGTTGTTTGATAGCTTATGATATTTTGGGTGGTCTATTTGCAATAAATATTGAAAAATTAAATTCAATAGAATATTTCGCCCCTGATACATTAGAATGGGAGGATTTGGAGATAGATTACAAGGGATTTTTATATTGGGTTACGACAAGTCAGTTAGACACATTTTATCAAGAACTTATAGTACCAGATTTGTTCAAATTAGATTTATCGCTTGAAACAAATGAAGTTGTTCTGACCTATCCTTTTATTTGGTCAATGGAATACACTCCATCAGGTGCAGTTAGAAAAATAGTTCCTTTTAAAGAATTGTTAGAAATGAATGCTAATTTTTGTAGACAGTTTGGGATATGAAATCGGTGGATTCAATATAGGAAATGCATGTTGGCAAGAATTATTTTTTACTGATTTATTAGCATCTGAAGAGAATGTTACTGTTAACTGTTTCAGATAAGGGCTTTCAATAAGGGCTTTCATAGGAAAAGCTAGAAAACATTTGCTTGGAGCTATTGACAAAATTGGCAGAATCAGATAGAATAGTAAAGTATGTTTAGTAACTGATCACTTTATAGCCGGCTAAACGAATACAAAATCTATGAGGAGGTATTCATCGTGAAACGTACTTATCAACCAAGTAAACTTCGTCGTGCGCGCAAACACGGATTCCGTAACCGTATGTCAACTAAAAACGGTCGTCGCGTATTGGCAGCTCGTCGTCGTAAAGGACGCAAAGTTTTGGCTGCTTAATCCAAACGAATTCAACAAAGAAGTCAGTAGGAACTCGAGTCTACTGGCTTTTCTTTTTTCCTATAATATCAGTCTTTAAATGCTTTATATTTTTTCTGAAATAATGTATAATGTTTCATATACTATAAAAATGGAGAACAGTTATGAAGAAATCAAAAGCCCTCCTACTAGGGGCTGGAATTTTAAGTGCAAGCTTCTTGATGGCGGCTTGTAGTTCGGCACAATCAAATACAGATAAAACCTACTCATATGTATTTGCTAGCAATCCAGATACATTAGACTATATCACTTCGACACGTGGCTCGACTTCTAGCATTACGACAAACTTGATCGATGGTTTGTTGGAAAATGATAAATACGGCAATCTCGTTCCTTCTATGGCAGAGTCATGGACAGTATCAAAAGACGGTTTAACCTATACCTATAAAATCCGCCAAGGGGCTAAGTGGTATACCTCTGAAGGAGAAGAGTATGCTGAAGTGACAGCACATGACTTTGTGACGGGTCTTAAGTATGCAGCTGATAAAAAGGCTGAGAACTTGTACTTGGTACGGGATTCAATCAAAGGTTTGGCAGATTATGTCGAAGGGAAAACATCTGACTTTGAGACGGTTGGAGTCAAGGCAGTGGACGACTATACTCTCCAATACACCTTGAACAAGCCAGAGTCTTATTGGAATTCAAAGACAACAGGGGGAATTTTGAGTCCTGTCAATGAAGCCTTTTTGAAATCAAAGGGAGATGACTTTGGAAGTGTTACCCCATCTAGTATCCTGTCAAATGGGCCATACTTGTTCAAGTCTTTCACATCAAAATCTTTAATTGAGTTTGAAAAGAACCCTAATTACTGGGATAAGGACAATGTCAAGATTGAGAAGGTAAAACTTTCCTTCTATGATGGTTCAGACCAAGATGGTTTGGCTCGAGGATTCTTAGAAGGCAACTACACAGATGGCCGTATCTTCCCGACAAGCTCTGTCTTTGACCAGTTGAAAAAAGGGAATGAAGATAAGATTACCTATACTCCTCAGGATGCTGTGACTTTCTACTATCTCTTCAATGTTAACCGTCAAAGTTACAATCAAACCATGAAACAGACGGATAAAGAAAAAACCGATTCGCGTCTAGCTATGCAAAACAAGGACTTCCGTCAGGCGATTAACTTTGCCTTTGACCGTCACGCCTACGCTGCCCAGACAAATGGAGAAGATGGAGCTGACCGTATCCTTCGAAACACAGTCACACCAAGTAACTTTGTTCAAATCGGTGGGAAAAACTTCGGAGATGCTGTCAATGAAAAGATAGTCAACTATGGTTCAGAGTGGGCTAATGTCAATCTAAACGACGCTCAGCCTGCCTTCTTGAATGCTGACAAAGCCAAGGCAGAATTTGCCAAAGCCAAAGAAAGTTTGCAAGCAGAAGGTGTGACTTTCCCAATCCATCTAGACATGCCAGTGGACCAGACTGCTAAGTTGGACGTACAGCAAGCCAGTTCTTTCAAGCAGACGGTTGAGGAGACACTTGGATCAGATAATATTGTTATCGATGTGATTCAACTTTCTCCAGACGAGAAAGACAATGCAACCTTCTTTGCTGACACAGCTGAACAAAAGGACTATGACATCGACATCTCAGGCTGGAGCGGAGATTACTCTGATCCCAAGACCTATCTTGACCTCTTGGATCCAGACTCTGGTTCTCAGTTAAAAAATCTTGGCTTGACTCCAGGAAAAGACAATGATGTCAAGGAAAAAATCGGTCTCTCTACTTACAAGAAGTTGTTGGATGCGGCAGATAAAGAAGTTGAAAACACTCAGGTTCGCTATGAGAAATTTGCCGAAGTTCAAGCTTGGCTAACAGATAGTGCTCTCTTTCTGCCAGTTCAAAGTGGAGGAGCTAATCCAATCTTCCGTAAGACTGTACCGTTCACAGGAGCTTTCTCATTTGTCGGACACAAAGGGGATGCGGACAACTACAAATACCTTGAGTTGCAAAAAGATCCCGTGACTGCGAAACAGTACCAAGAGCTTTATGAAAAATGGCAAAAAGAAAAAGTTGAGTCCAACAAAAAAGCCCAAGAAGATTTAGCTAACCACATTCAATAATATTCCTAGTCATGCTTTTTAGTTAAGCATAGTGGCTGGATTCAGAAAAAGGCCCCACCAGACGCTTTTTGGTTCTGGTAGGGCCTTTTCTTTATTCTTTTAAGTGATAAGAGTAGCTGGCGACAACGACGTCTTCATGCCATCTGAGAGCGTATTTTAGTTTGAGGCTCATCTGATTGTGCAGGATATTTTGCCAAGGCTTGTTAGGGATAAACTGTGGGACAAGGACTGTAACGGTGTAGTTTTTTTGCTTAGCTTCTTGGGCGATTCGTTTGACATACTTAACACTAGGGGTGATGATGTCGCGGTAACTGGTATTGATATTCTTCAGAGTGATATTTGGGAAGTAGTCGGCAAATTCCTGAAGAATTTCTTGGTCTTTTTCTGCCGTTTCTTTAGTAGAAATGTGCATGGCTAACACTTCATCACCGATACTTTGAGCGTAGTTAATGGCTCCGACACTTACTCGAGTAACATTCCCTACTAGAACAAGGACAAGGTTGCCGTCATAAGTGCGCTTTTCAATTCCTTCGTAGAGTCGTAGCTGTTTTGCCACTTTTTGGTAATGGCTGTGAATGGACAAAAAGAGGAAAGTAAGAACTAGGATAATTGGGAAGAATGGCCAGATATCACCCAGTCTGAAGAGGAGTAAAATGAGGACAATAGCATAACAAATGATGGCCCCAAGGATATTAGCAAAGGCAGGTTTTAAAAAGTTTGCTCCTTTTTCCAATGGCGAATCATCCCAGTCTGAGAAAGGGCAAAGGGAACGAAGACACCGATAGTATAAAGAGGAATCAGGCGTTCAGTATTCCCGTTAAAAATGAGAAGAAGGATCATAGCTCCAAAAGCCAGAGTTAAGATACCGTTGGAGTAACCGAGACGATCCCCCTTTTCCATAAAGAGATGGGGCATGTACTTGTTTTTGGCCATATTGTAGGACAGCATAGGGAAGGCCGAAAAGCCAGTATTTGCAGCTACAGCTAGAATCAAGGCTGTTGAGAACTGGAAGAGATAGTAGCTAGCATGACCAAAGAATGAATCACCAAGAATGCCCTTGGCCATTTGCGAAAGGATGGTTTCTCCATTTTGAGGTGTGATGCCCATCCAGTAGTTGAGGAAGGTAATGCCCGCAAAAAGAAAACCTAAAATGAGCGACATGATGGTCAAGGTCTGAGCAGCATTCTTTTCCTTCGGAGTTTTGAAAAATGGTACCGCATTTGAAATAGCTTCAACCCCTGTCAGAGAGGCAGAGCCACTGGTAAAGGCTCTCAATAGGAGAACGATGGAAAGGCTCGGAACAGTTTGTCCAATGGTTGAAGTCGCCTGATAGTTTAGGGAACCTGTAAATAGTTGAAAGAACCCATAAAGCAAGAGAAAGACGGTACTGAAGATAAAGAGGTAGACGGGAATCATCAGAGAGCTGGCAGATTCTTTTAATCCTCTTAAATTCAAGAGCATGAGCAGGCAGACTAGGAAAATAGAGATATGAAGATTGTAGGGATGGAGGGCAGGGATGGCTGCTGTAATAGCATCAGCTCCAGAAGCAACGGATACGGCTACTGTCAGCATATAGTCAACAAGGAGGCTGCCTCCTGCAATCAAGCCTAGTTCAGGGGAGAGATTTTCTCGAGTAACCATATAAGCTCCTCCACCTTGAGGATAGGCATGAATGATTTGACGATAGGAAATGGTCAAACTAGCGAGCAGTAAGAGGACAAAAATACCGATAGGGAGGCTCCACCAAATAGCGAGAGGAGAGAGACTGACTAAAACGAGAATGACTTGTTCAGGTCCATAGGCAATAGAAGACAGGGCATCACTAGATAACATTGCAAGTGCCTGCATTTTCCCCAACAACCCCCCTTCGCCGTCTGTGAGAGACTTGAGTGGTCTACCGATAAAGGTATATTTTAATTTTCTAAACATTTTCTTTTCCTTTGATGAAAATTTCAATAAGTGTTATTATACTGCTTTGAAAAAGGGCAGTCAAGAGAGAATGACTGGTTTTTGGATATTTTTCCAAGCCGAGGGATGCTATTTTTGGTATAATAGATGGAAGAAAATGAGGTTAGAAGAGATGATTTTTGATACGCACACACATTTAAATGTAGAAGAATTTGCAGGACATGAGGCAGAAGAAATCGCCTTGGCTGCTGAGATGGGTGTGACACAGATGAATATTGTTGGTTTTGACAAGCCGACCATTGAACGTGCCCTAGAGTTGGTAGATGAGTATAAGCAACTCTACGCAACTATTGGCTGGCATCCGACGGAAGCAGGGACTTACACAGATGAGGTCGAAACTTACTTGCTTGAAAAACTAAAACATCCCAAGGTTGTTGCCTTGGGGGAGATTGGTCTGGACTACCATTGGATGACAGCACCTAAGGAAGTGCAGGAGCAGGTTTTTCGTCGTCAGATTCAGCTGTCTAAGGATTTGAATTTGCCTTTTGTGGTTCACACTCGTGATGCGCTAGAAGATACCTATGAGATTATCAGGAGCGAGGGCGTTGGTCCTCGTGGTGGAATTATGCACTCATTCTCAGGTTCTCTCGAGTGGGCTGAGAAGTTTGTTGAGCTTGGTATGACTATTTCTTTCTCAGGTGTGGTGACCTTTAAGAAAGCGACGGATATCCAAGAGGCTGCTAGAGAACTCCCTTTGGACAAGATTTTGGTAGAGACGGATGCGCCCTACCTGGCTCCTGTTCCTAAACGTGGCCGTGAAAACAAAACAGCCTACACACGCTATGTGGTGGACTTTATCGCGGATTTGCGTGGGATGACGACTGAGGAGTTAGCCGCAGTAACAACTGCAAATGCAGAGCGAATTTTTGGATTGGATAGCAAGTAATGAAAGAAAAAATTTCCCAAGTCATCGTGGTCGAAGGGCGTGATGACACGGCCAATCTCAAACGTTACTTTGATGTAGAGACCTATGAAACACGAGGTTCCGCAATAAATGACCAGGATATAGAACGCATTCAGCGCCTGCATGAATTGCATGGAGTCATTGTCTTTACAGATCCAGATTTTAATGGGGAGCGGATTCGTCGCATGATTATGACGGCCATTCCAACGGTACAGCATGCCTTTCTCAAGCGAGATGAAGCGGTTCCCAAGTCCAAGACCAAAGGACGCTCTCTGGGAATTGAACACGCTAGCTATGAAGACCTGAAAACAGCGCTCGCTCAGGTGACAGAGCAATTTGAAAACGAGAGTCAGTTTGACATCAGTCGGAGCGACTTGATTCGCCTAGGTTTCCTAGCGGGAGCAGACAGTCGTAGACGTCGAGAGTATCTAGGCGAACAGCTCCGCATCGGCTATTCCAACGGCAAGCAACTCCTCAAGCGCTTAGAGTTGTTTGGAGTAACCTTGGCAGAAGTAGAAGAGGCTATGGAAAGTTATGATAATAGCTAGATAGCTCAAAAATACAAAGAGAATGTGTTACAATAGAGGTAGTAACTATAGAAAAGAGAATAAATGAGAATTGCAGATTATAGCGTGACCAAGGCAGTGCTGGAGCGTCACGGTTTTACCTTTAAAAAGTCCTTCGGGCAAAATTTCCTGACGGATACTAATATCCTTCAAAAAATCGTGGATACAGCTGAAATTGATGACCAGGTTAATGTCATCGAAATCGGGCCAGGTATTGGTGCCTTGACAGAGTTTTTGGCTGAGCGTGCAGCTCAAGTCATGGCTTTTGAGATCGACCACCGTTTGGTACCGATTTTGGCAGATACTCTTCGTGATTTTGACAATGTAACAGTGGTTAACGAGGACATTCTTAAGGTCGATTTGGCGAAACATATCCAGAATTTCAAAAATCCTGAATTGCCAATCAAGGTAGTGGCTAACTTGCCATACTATATCACGACGCCTATTCTCATGTACTTGATTGAAAGTGGCATTCCATTTAGTGAGTTTGTCGTCATGATGCAAAAAGAAGTGGCGGATCGTATCTCAGCCCAACCTAATACCAAGGCTTATGGTAGTTTGTCTATTGCTGTGCAGTATTATATGACAGCTAAGGTTGCCTTCATCGTGCCTCGTACGGTCTTTGTGCCAGCCCCAAATGTGGACTCAGCCATTTTAAAAATGGTGCGCCGTCCAGAGCCGGCTGTAGCAGTGGAAGATGAGAACTTCTTCTTTAAGGTTTCCAAGGCTAGTTTTACCCATCGCCGCAAGACCTTGTGGAACAACTTGACAGGCTACTTTGGGAAAACTGATGAAGTCAAGGATAAGTTGACCAAGGCTTTGGATCAGGCAGGCTTGTCACCAAGTGTACGTGGAGAAGCTCTCAGCTTGGCAGAATTTGCTAGCCTAGCTGATGCGCTCAAAGGACAAGGACTCTAAGATGAAGGGACAAATCATTAAAGCCTTAGCGGGCTTCTACTATGTGGAGAGTGAGGGTCAAGTTTACCAGACGCGCGCGCGTGGGAATTTTCGTAAAAAAGGCCACACACCCTACGTTGGGGATTGGGTAGACTTTTCTGCCGAGGAAAACTCAGAAGGCTATATTCTTAAGATTTACGAACGGAAAAATATCCTGGTCCGTCCGCCTATTGTCAATATTGACCAAGCTGTGGTGATCATGTCGGCTAAGGAGCCGGATTTTAATAGCAATTTGCTGGATCGCTTCTTGGTTCTCTTGGAACACAAGGGTATCCATCCTGTTGTCTATATTTCTAAAATGGATTTGCTAGAAGATAGGGAAGAATTAAGTTTTTACCAACAAACCTATGGTGCTATTGGTTACGACTTTGTGACTAGTAAGGAAGAGCTCTTGCCTTTGTTGACAGGAAAAGTGACGGTCTTTATGGGACAAACGGGTGTTGGGAAGTCAACCCTTCTCAATAAAATAGCACCGGACCTCAATCTTGAAACAGGAGAAATCTCAGACAGTCTGGGTCGCGGTCGTCATACCACTCGAGCTGTTAGTTTTTACAACCTCAATGGGGGTAAAATCGCGGACACACCAGGCTTTTCATCACTGGATTATGAAGTGTCAACGGCTGAAGACCTCAATCAGGCCTTTCCAGAGCTTGCTAGTGTTAGTCGAGATTGTAAGTTCCGTACTTGTACCCATACCCATGAACCGTCTTGTGCGGTCAAGCCTGCAGTGGAAGAAGGCATCATTGCGACCTTCCGTTTTGACAATTACCTGCAATTCCTCAGTGAAATTGAAAATCGCAGAGAAACCTATAAAAAAGTCAGCAAAAAAATTCCAAAATAAGGAGAAACCTATGTCTCAATACAAGATTGCTCCGTCAATTCTGGCAGCAGATTATGCCAACTTTGAACGTGAAATCAAACGCCTAGAAGCAACTGGGGCAGAATATGCCCATATCGATATCATGGATGGTCATTTTGTACCGCAAATCAGTTTTGGTGCAGGTGTGGTTGAAGCTCTTCGACCACATAGCAAGATGGTCTTTGACTGCCACTTGATGGTGGCGAATCCTGAACACCACTTAGAAGACTTTGCGCGTGCAGGTGCAGATATTATCAGCATTCATGTGGAAGCAACACCTCATATTCATGGAGCACTTCAAAAGATTCGCTCTCTTGGTGTCAAACCTTCGGTTGTCATCAATCCTGGTACGCCTGTTGAAGCCATTAAGCACGTCCTTCATCTAGTTGACCAAGTCTTGGTCATGACGGTTAATCCTGGCTTCGGTGGACAAGCCTTTCTACCTGAAACCATGGATAAGATTCGTCAGTTGGTTGCCCTTCGTCAGGAAAAAGGCCTGAACTTTGAAATTGAAGTCGATGGCGGCATTGATGACCAGACCATTGCTCAAGCCAAAGAAGCTGGAGCGACCGTTTTTGTAGCAGGATCCTATGTCTTTAAGGGAGATGTCAATGAACGAGTGCAAACTCTCAGAAAACAATTGGACTAGGGTTGCCGTTTTTGCAGGCGGAGATCGCGGTCACTATCGGACGAATTTTGATTACTTTGTCGGTGTAGATCGTGGCTCGCTCTGGGTCTTGGAAGAAGGCTTGCCTCTGGCTCTAGCAGTCGGGGATTTTGATTCGGTGACTGCAGACGAACGTCAGTTGATTCAAAAACGTGCCCAACATTTTGTCCAAGCTCAGCCAGAAAAAGATGATACAGATTTGGAATTGGCTCTCTTGACCATCTTTGAGCAAAATTCTCAGGCTCAGGTCACTATTTTTGGGGCTCTTGGTGGTCGTATTGATCATATGCTGGCCAATGTCTTCCTGCCTAGCAATCCCAAGTTGGCACCTTATATGCGTCAGATAGCGATTGAGGACGGGCAAAATTTGATTGCTTATTGTCCAGAAGGGACCAGTCAGCTTGAACCGCGTTCAGACTACGATTATCTAGCCTTTATGCCAGTTCGGGATAGCCAGCTGACCATTCTTGGTGCCAAGTACGAATTGACAGAGGAAAATTTTTTCTTTAAAAAAGTATACGCTTCTAACGAATATATAGATAGGGAAGTTTCGGTGACTTGCCCAGATGGCTATGTCGTCGTGTTGCATAGCAAGGACAGGAGGTAGGATGGAGACTGTATTACTACTACTATTATTAATTGCCAACCTAGCTGGACTCTTTCTGATTTGGCAAAGGCAAGATAAGCAAGACAATTACCTAGCCAAGAGTTTGGAGGATCAAGCAGACAATCTTTCAGATCAACTGGATTATCGCTTTGAACAAGCCAGACAAGCCAGTCAGCTGGATCAAAAAGATTTGGAAGTGGCTGTCAGCGACCGTTTGCAAGAAGTGCGAATGGAGTTGCACCAAGGCTTGACGCAAGTTAGACAGGAGATGAACGAGAATCTCCTCCAAACCAGAGATAAGACCGACCAACGCCTCCAAGCCCTGCAGGAATCAAATGAGCAACGTTTGGAACAAATGCGCCAGACAGTCGAGGAAAAGTTGGAAAAGACCTTGCAGACGCGCTTGCAGGCTTCCTTCGAGACAGTTTCCAAGCAACTAGAGTCTGTCAATCGTGGCCTTGGAGAAATGCAGACAGTTGCCCGTGATGTCGGAGCTCTCAACAAGGTTCTCTCTGGGACCAAGACGCGAGGGATTCTGGGAGAATTGCAACTGGGGCAAATCATTGAAGACATCATGACACCTGCCCAGTACGAACGAGAATACGCAACGGTTGAAAACTCTAGCGAGCGAGTAGAGTACGCCATCAAGTTACCTGGCCAAGGCGATCAAGAATATGTCTACTTACCGATTGACTCCAAGTTTCCACTGGCAGATTATTACCGCTTGGAAGAAGCCTATGAAGCAGGTGATAAGGACGAGATTGAACGCTGTCGTAAATCGCTTTTAGCGAGCGTCAAGCGCTTTGCCAAGGATATCAAGAGCAAGTACATAGCGCCACCGCGGACGACCAATTTTGGAGTCTTGTTTGTTCCGACAGAAGGTCTTTATTCAGAAATTGTTCGCAATCCGGTCTTCTTTGATGATTTGAGACGGGAGGAGCAGATTATTGTCGCAGGTCCAAGTACCCTATCAGCCCTGCTTAACTCCCTATCAGTTGGCTTCAAAACTCTCAATATCCAAAAGAGTGCTGACCACATCAGCAAGACTCTTGCTAGTGTCAAGACCGAGTTTGGCAAGTTTGGTGGCATTCTGGTCAAGGCACAAAAGCATCTCCAACATGCCTCTAGCAATATTGATGAATTATTAAACCGTCGTACTACAGCTATCGAGCGGACGCTCCGTCACATTGAGTTATCAGAAGGTGAGCCTGCGCTTGATCTACTCCATTTCCAAGAAGATGAGGAAGAATATGAAGATTAGTCACATGAAAAAAGATGAGCTGTTTGAAGGTTTTTACCTGATTAAGTCAGCTGACCTGAGACAGACGCGTGCAGGGAAAAACTACCTAGCCTTTACTTTCCAAGACGATAGTGGCGAGATTGAAGGAAAACTCTGGGATGCCCAACCTCATAACGTTGAGGCCTTTACCGCAGGGAAAGTAGTCCACATGCAGGGACGTCGAGAAGTTTATAACAACACTCCTCAAGTCAATCAAATTACTCTCCGCTTGCCTCAGCCTGGTGAACCCAATGATCCAGCTGATTTCAAGGTCAAGTCGCCAGTTGATGTTAAGGAAATCCGTGACTACATGTCGCAAATGATTTTCAAGATTGAAAATCCTGTCTGGCAACGTATCGTGCGTAGTCTCTACACCAAGTATGATAAGGAATTCTACTCCTATCCAGCTGCCAAGACCAACCACCATGCCTTTGAGACGGGTTTGGCCTATCATACAGCAACCATGGTGCGCTTGGCAGATGCCATTAGTGAGATCTATCCTCAGCTCAACAAGAGCCTCCTCTATGCTGGGATTATGCTGCACGACTTGGCCAAGGTTATTGAGTTGACGGGACCAGACCAGACGGAGTATACAGTGCGAGGCAATCTCATCGGCCATATAGCCCTCATCGATAGCGAAATTACCAAGACAGTCATGGAACTGGGCATCGATGATACTAGGGAAGAAGTGGTGCTACTGCGCCATGTCATCCTCAGTCATCATGGCTTGCTGGAGTATGGAAGTCCAGTCCGTCCACGCATTATGGAGGCAGAGATTATTCATATGATCGATAATCTCGATGCTAGTATGATGATGATGTCAACAGCTCTTGCTTTGGTGGATAAAGGAGAAATGACCAACAAAATCTTCGCTATGGACAATCGTTCCTTCTATAAACCAGATTTAGATTAATAATTTAAGAAAAACGAGCATTTTTTACGCAATAATGTTCGTTTTTTTATGTGAATGTGGTATAATGGATAAAATATCAAAATTAAATGGAATGGTAAATAAAAATGAAATTAAGAAGAAGTGATCGGATGGTTGTCATTTCCAACTATTTGATTAATAATCCATACAAACTAACAAGTCTCAACACCTTTGCAGAAAAGTACGAATCTGCTAAATCATCGATTTCAGAGGACATTGTGATTATCAAGCGTGCCTTTGAGGAAATCGAAATCGGTCATATTCAGACTGTGACTGGAGCAGGTGGTGGCGTTATCTTTACACCATCAATCTCGAGTCATGAAGCCAAAGAAATGATCGCAGACTTGCGTGACAAACTTTCAGAAAGCGACCGTATCTTGCCAGGTGGCTACATCTACCTGTCTGATTTGCTCAGTACGCCTGCCATTTTGAAAAATATTGGACGCATCATTGCCAAGAGCTTTATGGACCAAAAAATTGATGCCGTTATGACAGTAGCAACAAAAGGTGTGCCACTCGCAAATGCAGTTGCCAATGTCCTCAATGTTCCATTTGTCATTGTGCGCCGTGACTTGAAAATTACCGAAGGTTCAACGGTCAGTGTCAACTATGTTTCAGGTTCCAGCGGTGACCGTATTGAGAAAATGTTCCTTTCAAAACGCAGTCTCAAGGCAGGCAGTCGTGTCTTGATTGTGGATGACTTCTTGAAAGGCGGAGGAACGGTCAACGGGATGATTAGTCTCTTGCGTGAGTTTGACTCTGAACTAGCTGGTGTCGCAGTCTTTGCAGACAATGCCCAAGAAGAACGTGAAAAGCAGTTCGATTACAAGTCACTCTTGAAAGTAACCAATATTGATGTCAAGAACCAATCCATCGATGTTGAGATTGGAAATATCTTTGACGAAGACAAATAAGAGATAGAACTAAAGGTTGGAACGATTGTCCCAGCCTTTCTTTACAAATAGAATAGAAAGAAGCTTATGAAAACACCATTTATCAGCCGAGAAGATTTAGAAACAATTGTTGCAGAGTTCCCGACTCCCTTTCACTTGTATGATGAGAAGGGGATTCGTGAAAAAGCAAGAGCCGTCAACAAGGCCTTTTCCTGGAACAAGGGCTTTAAAGAATATTTTGCCGTCAAGGCTACCCCAACACCAGCTATCTTGAAAATTCTCAAAGAGGAAGGTTGTGGTGTGGACTGTTCTAGTTATGTGGAGCTTTTGATGAGCCATAAACTTGGGTTTCCCGGTTCTGAGATTATGTTCTCTTCTAACAACACGCCAGACCAAGACTACGCTTATGCGCGTGAATTAGGTGCGACCATTAACTTGGATGCCTTTGAAGATATTGAACATCTAGAGCGTGCAGCAGGCATTCCAGAAATTATCTCTTGTCGTTACAATCCTGGAGGCGTTTTTGAACTGGGGACGGATATTATGGACAATCCTGGAGAGGCCAAGTTTGGGATGACCAAGGACCAGCTTTTTGAAGCCTTTACTATTTTGAAGGAAAAAGGAGCCAAGACTTTTGGGATTCATTCCTTCCTAGCATCCAATACCGTCACCCATCTCTACTATCCAGAGTTGGCGCGTCAACTCTTTGAATTAGCCGTTGAAATCAAGGAGAAATTAGGTATTTCACTAGACTTTATCAATCTTTCTGGTGGAATTGGTGTCAACTACCGCCCAGATCAAGAGCCAAATGACATTGTTGTGATTGGTGAGGGAGTTCGTAAGGTTTATGAGGAAGTCCTTACGCCAGCAGGTCTTGATCAGGTCAAGATTTTCACTGAATTGGGGCGCTTTATGCTGGCACCTCACGGAGTTCTCGTCACCAAAGTAACTCATAAAAAGAAAACCTACCGTACCTATCTGGGTGTGGATGCCTCGGCCGTCAACCTCATGCGTCCTGCCATGTATGGAGCTTACCACCATATCACCAATCTGACCCATCCAGACGGACCAGTTGAGGTTGTAGATGTGGTTGGTTCACTCTGTGAAAACAATGATAAATTTGCCATTAATCGCGAACTACCTTATACAGAAATCGGTGATTTACTGGTGATTCATGATACAGGTGCACATGGATTCTCCATGGGTTATCAGTACAATGCCAAACTACGCTCGGCAGAAATCCTCTATACTGAAGAAGGCAAAGTCCGCCAAATCCGCCGTGCAGAGCGCCCTGAGGACTATTTTGCAACCTTGTATGGTTTTGATTTTGAACCCGATCATTAAAAAAATGAAAATGAAAGTGAAAAACAGATTGCTTTCTAAAAAATAGACAAAAATCTTGTTTTTCCCTCAAGTCGTGATATAATAAAACTATAAAACGGTTTCAAGGAAGGTGACGATATGTCTGAAGAAACAATTGACTATGGACAAGTGACAGGAATGGTGCATTCGACAGAGAGTTTTGGGGCGGTAGATGGCCCTGGGATTCGTTTTATTGTCTTTTTGCAGGGCTGTCACATGCGTTGCCAGTACTGCCATAACCCTGATACATGGGCTATGGAGACCAATAAATCACGCGAACGGACAGTAGACGATGTCTTGACAGAAGCCCTTCGCTACCGTGGTTTCTGGGGAGACAAGGGAGGAATCACTGTTAGTGGAGGAGAAGCCCTCTTACAGATTGATTTCTTGATTGCCTTTTTTACCAAGGCCAAGGAAAAAGGAATCCACTGTACCTTGGACACCTGTGCCCTTCCTTTCCGTAATAAACCACGTTATCTTGAAAAGTTTAATAAACTCATGGCGGTGACAGACTTGGTTCTCTTGGATATCAAGGAAATCAACGAAGAACAGCACAAGATTGTTACCAGCCAAACCAATAAAAATATCTTGGCCTGTGCCCAGTACCTATCAGATATCGGGAAGCCTGTTTGGATTCGTCACGTTCTCGTACCAGGATTGACAGACCGTGATGAAGATTTGATTGAACTTGGTAAATTTGTCAAGACCCTCAAAAACGTTGACAAGTTTGAAATCCTACCTTATCATACGATGGGTGAGTTCAAATGGCGTGAACTTGGAATTCCTTATTCGCTCGAAGGGGTCAAACCTCCAACAGCAGATCGTGTCAAGAATGCCAAGGAATTGATGGATACAGAAAGTTACCAAGATTACATGAAACGTGTTCATGGATAAAAAAGAAGCCTGATGGAGACATCGGGCTTTTGTGATGCAAAAAGACTTAGCCTCTCAGCTAAGCCTGTTTAGTCTTATCTAGATCGTTGTTTACCAGAGTTGCGGTTTTTCTTTTTCTTATTGGTCGTGATCGCTTGAGTCTGCTTAGGAGTCACATCTTTTCTTGCCCCAGCAGTAGAACTTGCTTTTGGAGGGTTCTTTTTGTATTCTTCACGTACTTTTTGACGAAGTTTTGGACGAACGACATAGTTGACGATAAACTGTTGGAGAATCATCATGAAACCACCGACAACCCAGTAAAGTGTGACACTGGCTGGTGAGAAGAGGGAGAAGATAACTATCATGAGTGGGCTCATGTAGATCATTTTCTTGATTTGTTCTCTTTGCATTTCATCTTCTACTCCGTGAAGTGAAAGGAGCGATTGAAGATAGTAAAGGACACCAGCACAGGCAACCAAAATCATACTTGGAGACCCTAGAGGAATTCCTAGGTAGCTTGCTTGAGCAACCCCTTCAGTATGTTGGGCTGCAAAGTAGATAGCAGAGAAGAAAGGCATTTGAATGAGGATAGGGAAACATCCGACGCCTCCTAGCATGCTGATACCATGTTCTTTTTGGGCGGCAAAGAGAGCTTGTTGAGCCTCAAGTTTTTCTTCTTGAGTTGTTGCTTCTTTGAGACGTGTTTGATGTGGTTCAAGCACGTGTTTGAGGGCGTTCATCTTTTCAGAGTGAAGCGTCGCCTTCCACGATTGGTAGATACCGAGTGGCAAGATAATCAAACGCACGATAATGGTGACGATGATAATCCCCATCCCAAAACCAAGTCCCATATCATTAGCAAAGTATTTGATGGCCTCTGCCATAGGCGCTCCGATGGTGTTCCAGATAAATCCAGTCGGTTCTCCAGTCGTTTTATCAACAGAAACACAGCCTGACAAGACGAGTAGCATAGCCACTCCCATAGCAGAGAGGGCAAAACGTTTAATAGATTTCAATGTTTTCATTCCTTCTTTAAAAATTATACCTTTCTATTCTACTGTTTTTTTGTAAAATATACAATAGTTCTGGAGACCTAATTTGCGACTTTGAAGTCCGAGTAAGATGAAAAGTTGCTCATTTGTACATCTAGATAGGTAACTTTTGAGAAAGGTGTCGGGCCTTTTCGGATTTCTTGGATAAATTTTGCCATAGTGGCAGAGGAGTCTGTCTGAGCAAGAATTTCCACTGTGCCATCGTCATTATTCCAGACACGACCAGTGATGCCACCGATTTCAAGCGCTAGAGTATAAACGCCCCAGCGAAAACCAACACCCTGCACCCTACCTTGGGCAATCATTCTAACCTTTTGCATACCAAACCCCTTTGATTGTGTTATAATATTTCTATGACTATTATAACCTCAAAAGCCAATTCTGTGGTAAAAAATGCCAAGAAATTGCATCAAAAAAAATATCGAAAGTCTGCTTATTTGATTGAGGGCTGGCACTTGTTTGAAGAAGCTGTTCAAGCAGGAGTGACGATTGAGAAGATTTTTGCCCTAGAAAGTTACCGAGATCAGTTAGCCACTTTTCCTCAAACTGTCTGGGTTTCAGAGGAGATTTTGCGGGACTTGGCAGATACGCAAACCCCTCAAGGCATTGTCGCAGTTATTCAAAAAGAAGAAATGGGACAGCCTGATCTTCGTCAGGGAAAGTTTCTATTTTTAGAAGATGTCCAAGACCCTGGGAATGTTGGCACCATGATTCGGACTGCGGATGCGGCCGGTTTCACAGGGGTCATTGTTTCAGACAAGTCAGCAGATGTATACAGTCTCAAGACTCTGCGTTCCATGCAAGGAAGTCATTTTCATTTGCCCATCTATCGTATGCCTGTTGCCACCTTTGTAGAAGGGGCTAAAAAGAGTGACTTGCCCATTCTGGCAACGACCTTATCGAGAGATTCAAAGGATTATCGTGAGCTTTCTCCCCTAGAAGACTTTGTTTTAGTTATGGGAAATGAAGGACAGGGGATTAGTTCTGTCATGGCTGAGAGTGCTGATCAGCTGGTTCATATAAGCATGAAAGGTCGAGCAGAAAGTCTCAACGTGGCAGTTGCAGCAGGCATTTTGATGTTTTATTTCAGCTAATTTATAAAATCTTTGTTATAATCAAGACATATTTATAGAAAAAGGAGAATCAGAATGAATCAAACAATTATTCAAGAACGTTCAGGTCTCAATCAATTTTACGCTAAGGTTTACGCCTTTGTGGGACTTGGGATTGGTCTATCAGCTCTCGTGTCAGCTTTGATGTTGACGGTCTTTCAGACTCAATTGGTCTACTTTTTAATGCATGGTCGTCTCTGGTTGATGATTGCAACTTTTGCAGAACTTGGTCTGGTCTTTGTTGCGAGTAGCATGGCTGCAAAAAATAGTCCAGCAGCTCTCCCAGTATTTTTAGTTTATTCTGTTTTAAATGGCTTTACGCTGAGTTTCGTCGTAGCCTTCTATACACCTGGGACCGTCTTATCAGCCTTTGTATCCAGTGCCCTTCTCTTCTTTGTCATGGCGGCAATCGGAATTTTCACCAAGAAAGATTTGAGTGGAATGGGCCGAGCTTTGATGGCGGCGCTTGTTGGTCTCATCATTGCCATGGTTGTGAATCTATTTTTAGCCAATAGTTTCTTTGACTACATGATTAGTATTGCCATGGTCTTGGTTTTCTCAGGTTTGATTGCTTGGGACAACCAAAAGATTCGCTATGTTTATGAGCAGTCACGAGGACAAGTCGCGACAGGTTGGGTCATTTCAATGGCTCTCAGTATCTATCTAGACTTTATCAACCTCTTCCTTAGCATTTTACGTATCTTTGGTCGAAACGATTAATGAATGACAAAGTCAGTGTTCCAAAGAGCACTGACTTTTTCTTATTTACTCTTTTCTTTTCTTGGAAATAGGTGTATAATGCTTTTAACTAATTTTTGAGGAGCCGTTTATGAAGAAAAGCTTTATTCATCAGCAAGAAGAAATTTCTTTTGTTAAAAACACCTTTACCCAGTATTTGAAAGATAAACTAGAAGTCGTGGAAGTTCAGGGACCTATCTTGAGTAAGGTCGGCGATGGGATGCAGGACAACCTGTCCGGTGTCGAACATCCAGTATCTGTCAAGGTTTTGCAGATTCCAGATGAAACCTATGAAGTCGTTCACTCACTTGCCAAATGGAAACGCCACACCTTGGCTCGTTTTGGTTTCGGTGAAGGTGAGGGTCTGTTTGTTCACATGAAGGCTCTTCGTCCAGACGAAGATTCGTTGGATGCGACCCACTCTGTTTATGTGGACCAGTGGGACTGGGAGAAGGTGATTCCAAATGGTCAACGCAATATCGCCTATCTCAAAGAAACTGTTGAAAAGATTTACAAGGCTATCCGTCTGACAGAGCTAGCCGTAGAAGCACGCTATGATATTGAATCTATCTTGCCAAAACAGATTACCTTTATCCATACGGAAGAGTTGGTGGAACGCTATCCAGATCTAACACCGAAAGAGCGTGAAAACGCAATCTGTAAAGAGTTTGGTGCAGTCTTCTTGATTGGTATTGGTGGCGAGTTGCCTGACGGGAAACCTCATGACGGCCGCGCACCTGACTACGATGACTGGACAACAGAGTCTGAGAATGGCTACAAGGGACTGAATGGGGATATTCTGGTTTGGAATGAATCTCTTGGATGTGCCTTTGAACTTTCCTCAATGGGGATTCGGGTAGATGAAGACACGCTTCGTCGCCAAGTTGCCCTTACAGGAGACGAAGATCGTCTTGAGTTGGAATGGCATAAGGCTCTGCTTAACGGCCTTTTCCCATTGACAATCGGTGGGGGTATCGGACAGTCTCGGATGGCCATGTTCCTTCTTCGTAAGAAACACATCGGAGAGGTTCAGACCAGTGTCTGGCCTCAAGAAGTCCGCGACACTTATGAAAATATCTTGTAGGGAATCGAACCGTAAGGTTCGGTTTTCTTTCTCTTTTTGCCTATAATTTGGTATAATAAACGGTATGAAAATCGTATCAGGAATCTACGGAGGGCGTCCCCTCAAGACGCTAGAAGGCAAGACGACGAGGCCGACATCAGATAAGGTGCGTGGAGCTATCTTTAACATGATAGGCCCCTATTTTGAGGGTGGTCGTGTCTTGGATCTTTATGCTGGCAGTGGCGGTCTGTCTATTGAAGCTGTGTCAAGAGGGATGTCCCATGCTGTCTTAGTGGAACGGGATCGAAAGGCACAAGCTATCATCGCTGAAAATATCCAAATGACCAAAGAAGTTTCTAAATTTCAGCTCTTAAAGATGGAAGCTGAGCGTGCTTTGGAGCAAGTTACAGGTCCCTTTGACCTGGTCTTTTTAGATCCTCCCTATGCCAAGGAACAAATCGTTGCAGATATCGAAAAAATGGCGGAAAGAAATCTCTTCTCTGAAGAAGTCATGGTCGTCTGCGAAACCGATAAGTCTGTAGAACTTCCAGAAGAAATCGCCTGCTTAGGCATCTGGAAGGAAAAAATATATGGGATTAGTAAGGTGACAGTCTATGTCAGATAAAATTGGATTATTTACAGGATCATTTGATCCGATGACAAATGGACATCTGGATATCATTGAACGCGCCAGCAAACTCTTTGATAAGCTCTATGTCGGGGTGTTCTACAATCCCCACAAACAAGGTTTTCTCCCTGTTGAAAATCGCAAACGGGCAGTCGAAAAAGCTGTGGCGCATTTAGATAATGTAGAGGTAATAGCTTCTCACGACCAATTAGTTGTTGATGTTGCAAGAAGATTGGGAGCTAAAACTCTTGTCCGTGGTTTGCGGAATGCTACAGACTTGCAATATGAGGCTAGTTTTGACTACTACAATTATCAACTGGCTCCAGAAATCGGGACTGTCTACCTACATAGTCGCCCAGAGCATCTCTATATTAGCTCGTCAGCCGTGAGAGAGCTCCTGAAGTTTTGTCAGGAGATTCAGCAATATGTCCCAAACAGTGTTGTGGAGGAATTAGAACATGAAGAAAAAAACTAGATGGCCCTTATATGTCATCCTAGCACTAGTATTGACTTTTTTAGCCTTTGTAGTACCTTTACCATACTACATAGAAGTTCCAGGTGGAGCGGAAGATATTCGTCAAGTTTTAAAAGTCAATGAAACAGAAGACACAGAAGCAGGAGCTTACCAGTTTGTGACAGTTGGGATTCGACATGCAACCCTGTCGCATCTTGTCTATGCTTGGTTAACACCTTTCACGGATATTAGAAGCGCTCAGGAGACTACGGGTGGCTCTACTGATGCAGAGTTTATGCGGATCAATCAGTTCTACATGCAAACTTCTCAAAACATGGCCAAGTATCAAGGCTTGAAGACGGCTGGCAAGGATATAGAACTCAAGTACCTGGGAGTCTATGTCTTGACCGTGACAGAAAATTCAACTTTTAAGGGCATTCTGAACATTGCGGATACAGTGACGGCTGTTAATGACAAAACATTTGACAGTTCAAAAGACCTGATTGATTATGTCAACTCTCAAAAACTAGGGGATCCAGTCAAGGTAACCTACGAAGAAGACGGAAGAGTCAAGACTGCTGAAGGTAAAATTATCACTCTTGAAAACGGGAAAAACGGGATTGGGATTGGTTTAATTGACCGTACGGAAGTGACCAGTGATGTTCCAATTCGCTTTTCAACAGCTGGTATCGGGGGTCCAAGTGCAGGTCTCATGTTTAGCCTCGCTATTTACACCCAGATAGCAGATCCAGGACTTCGTAATGGCCGCATCGTTGCGGGAACGGGAACTATTGATCGCGATGGAAATGTTGGCGATATTGGTGGAATTGACAAAAAAGTAGTTGCAGCCTCTCGTCAGGGAGCCAACATCTTTTTTGCTCCTGACAATCCAGTCACCGAGGAAGCAAAAAAAGCAGATCCCAATGCGAAAAGCAACTATGAAACAGCCTTGGAAGCTGCTAAAACGATCAAAACAGAGATGAAAATCGTTCCTGTAAAAACCTTGCAGGATGCGATTGATTACCTCAAAAACAATCCCTAATTTGTAGAAAAATCGAAAACTAGCGCGCAAACAGATAAGATGGTATAATAGTCAAATGGTTCAATTATTATTCACTCTAAGTAGTCATATACTCTTTATCTATTTGAGTTTTTACCTTTTGAAGGATCTTGTGAGATGGGAAAAGGTTTTAAAAGTGACCGCTACTAACACAAAAAAGGTTCGTTTGTTGGTAGGCTTCTTTAGTATTGTAATGGGCTACATCTTGAGTTCATTCTTTATCAGTTTGTACCAACTGTGGCAAGAAGCGCTTAGAGGACTATTATAAAATCAAAAGTAAAGGAAAAACTATGGAAAAAATTGTGGTTCAAGGCGGAGATAATCGTCTGGTCGGGAGTGTGACCATCGAGGGAGCAAAGAATGCCGTCTTACCTTTGTTGGCAGCGACTATTCTAGCAAGCAAGGGTAAGACAGTCTTGCAGAATGTTCCAATCTTGTCAGATGTTTTCACCATGAATCAAGTGGTTCGAGGTCTGAATGCCAAGGTGGACTTTGATGAGGAAGCACATGTTGTTGAGGTTGATGCGACTGGAGATATCACGGAGGAAGCTCCGTATAAGTATGTCAGCAAGATGCGTGCATCTATCGTTGTCTTGGGTCCAATCCTTGCTCGTGTAGGCCATGCCAAGGTATCCATGCCAGGTGGTTGTACCATTGGGAGTCGTCCGATCGATCTCCACCTCAAGGGTTTGGAAGCTATGGGGGCTAAGATCAGCCAGACAGCTGGTTACATTGAAGCCAAGGCGGAACGCCTGCACGGTGCTCATATCTACATGGACTTTCCTAGTGTCGGCGCAACACAAAATCTGATGATGGCAGCAACTCTAGCTGATGGTGTGACAGTGATAGAAAATGCTGCGCGTGAGCCGGAAATTGTTGACCTTGCTATCCTTCTTAATGAAATGGGAGCCAAGGTCAAGGGAGCTGGTACTGAAACAATCACAGTGACTGGTGTTGAGGAACTCCATGGTACGACCCACAATGTCGTACAGGACCGTATCGAAGCCGGAACCTTTATGGTTGCGGCAGCTATGACTGGTGGAGATGTCCTCGTTCGTGATGCAGTCTGGGAACACAATCGTCCCTTGATTTCAAAACTATTGGAAATGGGAGTTGAGGTGACGGAGGAGTCAGAAGGTATCCGTGTTCGTTCTCAACTTGAAAATCTCAAGGCTGTTCATGTAAAAACCTTACCACACCCAGGATTCCCAACAGATATGCAGGCGCAATTTACAGCCTTGATGACTGTCGCAAAAGGGGAATCCACCATGGTGGAAACGGTGTTTGAGAATCGCTTCCAGCACTTAGAGGAAATGCGCCGTATGGGCCTGCATTCAGAGATTATCCGTGACACAGCTCGTATTGTTGGGGGACAGGCCTTACAGGGAGCAGAAGTTCTATCAACGGACCTTCGTGCCAGCGCAGCCTTGATTCTGACAGGTTTGGTAGCGCAAGGAGAAACAGTTGTCGGTAAATTAGTCCACCTTGATAGAGGTTACTATCGCTTCCATGAGAAGTTAGCTCAGCTAGGAGCGAAGATTCAGCGGATTGAGGTTGACGATGAAGAGGAATAGAAACAAAAACAAGAGACTACGCTATGTACTCCGTCGCTTACTGTTGATTTTTATCGTACTATTGCTAGGCTTTCTTGCTTTAGGAATCGGCTTGATGGTTGGCTATGGTATCCTAGGAAAGGGACAGGATCCATGGGCAATCTTGTCTCCGGCGAAGTGGCAAGAATTGATTAGCAAATTTACAGGAAATTAGACTGGGAAACCAGTCTTTTTCTAAAGAAAAAGGAGAAAAATGGACAAAAAAACAAGACAAGCTCTGATAGGATTACTCATATTCTTACTCTTGGCTGCTGGAAGCTACTATATCAAGCAGATGCAGACAGCACCAAATAGCCCTAGAACAAAGGTTAGTCAGAAAAAACAAGCTTCAGAAGCTCCCAGTCAGGAGTTGGCTGAAAGTGTCTTAACTGAGTCAATCAAAAACCAAATCAAGGGGGATCTCGAGTGGAATGGAGCAGGGGCCTTTGTTGTCAATGGTAATAAAACCAATCTAGATGCCAAGGTTTCTAGCAAACCCTATGCGGATAATAAAACAAAACCAGTCGGGAAAGAGACAGTCCCAACTGTTGCCAATGCCATCTTATCCAAAGCGACTCGGCAATATAAGAATCGGGAAGAGACTGGAAATGGGTCCACCTCTTGGACTCCACCAGGGTGGCATCAGGTCAAGAATCTAAAGGGGACCTATACACATGCAGTTGATAGAGGACACCTGCTGGGGTATGCCTTGATAGGTGGTTTGGATGGTTTTGATGCCTCTACCAGCAATCCCAAGAACATTGCAGTCCAGACAGCTTGGGCCAACCAGGCTCAGGCTGAAGATTCGACAGGCCAGAACTACTATGAGAGTTTGGTTAGGAAAGCCTTGGACCAGAATAAGAGAGTCCGTTATCGGGTAACTCTCCACTATGCTACGAATGAGGATTTGGTTCCATCTGCTTCACAAATTGAAGCCAAGTCTTCGGATGGCGAATTGGAATTCAACGTCCTGATTCCAAATATTCAAAAGGGTATCCAGCTTGATTACCGAACAGGTCAGGTCACGGTGACAAACTAGAACCAATCTATTAAAGGAATAAAAATTGCTCCCTTGTCTGTTAGTGATAAGGGAGCAATTGTATAAATTAGAAAATAATGTGATTCCTACGCTAATTTGTGATATAATGGAACACGAGATACTATTTTAGGAGAAAGACCATGGAAGACCCGAGCAGTCAGGATTTGTTACTGCAATTTGTACTTTTAGTTGTATTGACCTTTTTAAATGCCTTTTTCTCAGCCACCGAAATGGCGATGGTGTCACTAAATCGTGCTCGAGTAGAGCAAAAGGCAGAAGAGGGAGACAAAAGTTATATCCGTTTGTTAAAGGTACTTGAAAATCCTAATCACTTTTTATCAACGATTCAAGTTGGTATCACCTTGATTACGATCTTGTCAGGGGCCAAATTGGCGGATACCCTTGGACAAGTGATCGCATCTTGGATGGGAAGCGGAGAGACGGCTTATGCCATTGCAAGTTTCCTCTCTTTGGCATTCTTGACCTACATTTCCATTGTTTTTGGGGAACTCTATCCTAAACGTATTGCCCTTAATCTAAAAGATGCTTTGGCGATTCGAACAGCACCAATTGTTATTGGTCTTGGAAAGATTGTCAGTCCCTTTGTCTGGCTGCTATCTGCTTCAACTAATTTGTTGAGTCGTTTAACACCAATGACCTTTGATGATGCGGATGAAAAGATGACACGTGATGAAATAGAGTACATGCTCACCAATAGTGAAGAAACACTGGACGCAGACGAAATCGAGATGTTACAAGGGATTTTCTCGCTAGATGAACTGATGGCTCGTGAGCTGATGGTGCCCCGAACAGACGCCTTCATGGTGGATATTCAGGATGACAGCAAGACGATTATTGAGAGTATTTTGAAGCAAAATTTCTCACGTATTCCTGTTTATGATGGTGATAAAGACAATGTTATCGGTTTGATTCATACCAAGCGCTTGCTAAACGCTGCCTATGCGGATGGTTTTGAAAATATTATTTGGAAACGAATCCTACAAACACCGCTATTTGTGCCTGAGACCATCTTTGTGGATGATCTATTGAAAGAGCTACGAAATACCCAAAATCAAATGGCCATCTTGCTAGACGAATACGGTGGTATGGCTGGTTTGGTAACTCTGGAGGATCTCCTAGAAGAGATTGTCGGCGAAATTGATGATGAAACGGACAGAGCAGAAATCGAAGTCCATCAAATCGGTGAGGATACCTATATTGCACAAGGAACCATGAATCTTAACGACTTCAACGACTACTTTGGCGTTGAACTAGAAAGCGATGATGTGGATACTATCGCCGGTTATTATTTGACGGGTGTTGGTACGATCCCAACAACTGAAAAAATCAGTTATGAACTGGTCAGTCAAAACAAGCAGGTTATCTTGACCAATGATAAGGTGAAAAATGGACGTGTTACCAAGGTAAAAGTTCAAATCACAGAACTAGAGCCCGAAGAAGAAACCGAGTAAAACAGTGATTTTCGTCACTGTTTTTTATTCGCCCCAAAAGATTTTCAAAGTTATCCTTATTTATCCGAAGAAAAAAACAAAAAAGCCCGATTTACGGGCTTTTCATTCGGTTAATTCCTGTTATTTCAGGTACTGAAAGGCGGTAGACGGATTTGAACCGACGATCAAGCTTTTGCAGAGCCGTGCCTTACCACTTGGCTATACCGCCTCAACGTTTAATATTATACCTTGAAAATGATTCTACGTCAATAGTTTCTTAATCGAAAATCCAATTTAGAAGATTGTCCTTTCTGATTGGATGGAAAAATGGGGAGAGAAAATCTGAAAATCAGGCTTTATAGAGCCTTAACTTCCCTTTTGATTCTATAGATAGCAAACAAAGAATAGAAAAATTTGATAAATGAAAGTTTTTTGTGGTTACACGCCTAAATATTCTGAAAATTCGTTTACTTTTTGAGAAATCTATGGTATAATTGGCAATAAGCCTAAATTTTTTAAGAGGAGTTACATACATGAAAAAAAGTAGAGTATTTGTTACAGCAGGGATTGCTTTGCTGGCAACTGGCGTTCTCGCTGCTTGTGGTTCTTCAAAATCATCTGATTCAACAGCTCCAAAATCCTATGGTTATGTTTATTCAGCTGACCCAGAAACATTGGATTACCTCATTTCAGGGAAACAAAGTACCAAAATTGCCACTTCAAATGGTATCGATGGTCTCTTTACAAATGATAAATATGGGAATTTGACTCCTGCAGTTGCAGAAGACTGGTCAGTCTCAAAAGATGGGTTGACTTATACCTACAAGATTCGTAAAGGTGTCAAATGGATGACATCAGATGGCGAAGAGTATGCTGAAGTGACAGCTAAAGACTTCGTAAATGGCTTGAAACACGCAGCTGATAACAAGTCTGAAGCACTTTATCTAGCAGAAGATTCAGTTAAAGGTCTAGCTGACTATAAAGCTGGAAACAATAAAGACTTTTCTTCAGTAGGTGTGAAAGCAGTTGACGATTATACACTTGAGTATACTTTGAACAAACCCGAACCATACTGGAACTCTAAGATGGCTTATTCAATCTTCTGGCCATTGAACGAAGAATTTGAAAAATCAAAAGGATCTGACTTTGCTAAAGCGACTGACCCTACATCATTGCTTTACAATGGACCATTCTTGCTGAAAGGTTTGACTGCTAAGTCTTCTATCGAGTTCGCTAAAAATGAACAATACTGGGATAAAGACAATGTTCATCTTGATAAAGTAACCCTTGCTTTTTATGATGGTTCAGACCAAGAGTCCATTGAGCGTAACTTTACAAGTGGAGCCTATAGCTATGCCCGTCTCTTCCCAACAAGTTCAAACTACTCTAAGGTAGAAGAAACCTACAAGGAAAATATCTTCTACACTCCATCAGGACCTGGTATTGGTGGTTTGGGTGTGAATATTGACCGCCAAGGTTACAAATACACTTCTAAGACAACTGATGAAGAGAAGACTTCTACTAAGAAAGCCCTCCTTAACAAGGACTTCCGTCAAGCCTTGAACTTTGCCTTTGACCGTACGTCTTACTCAGCTCAAGTAAATGGTAAAGAAGGTGCTCCTCGTGCCGTTCGTAACCTCTTTGTAAAACCTGACTTTGTCTCTGCTGGCGAAAAAACTTTCGGTGACTTGGTGACTGATAAGATGGCAGCTTATGGCGATGAATGGAAGAATGTAAGCTTTGCGGATGGTCAAGATGGACTCTTCAACGCCGATAAAGCCAAAGCTGAATTTGCCAAAGCCAAAACAGCATTGGAAGCAGAAGGTGTAAAATTCCCTATCCATTTGGATGTTCCAGTAGACCAAACAGCTAAAAACTATATCGCACGTATTCAATCCTTCAAACAATCCGTTGAAACAGTGCTTGGTGAAGGCAACGTAGTTATTGATATCCAACAAGTTTCTAAAGATGAGTTTAATAATATTACCTACTATGCGGCGAATGCAGCAGCAGAAGACTGGGATCTCTCAGGTGCCGTTGGATGGAACCCTGACTATGAAGATCCATCAACTTACCTTGATATCTTGAAAACAACGAATACTGAACAAACAAAAACATACATGGGTTACGAAGGTGCAGATAATGCTGCAGCAGCTCAAGTTGGTTTGAAAGAATACGATAAGCTAGTTGATGAAGCTGCTAAAGAAACAAGCGACTTGAATGTTCGTTATGAAAAATATGCAGCAGCTCAAGCTTGGTTGACAGATAGCTCACTCATCTTGCCAGCTATGTCATCAACTGGTGCTGCACCATTCATTTCTCGTGTTGTGCCATTCTCTGCATCATATAGCCAATCTGGAGATAAGGGCTCAGATGTATACTTCAAGTATATTCAGTTACAAGACAAGGTAGTAACCAAAGCTGACTATGAACAAGCTCGTGAAAAATGGCTCAAAGAGAAAAAAGAATCAAACGAAAAAGTTCAAAAAGAATTGGCTAATCACGTTAAATAAATAACTCTCAAGAGAACTTTCTCTCCATGAGGAGAAGGTTCTTTTGGGATTTTAAAAGGAAACGATATGAAGAAATATATTTTTATGCGTGTATTGCGTTCATTGGTGTCTATCTTCTTGGTGACAACCTTGACCTACACGATTATCTATACGATGGTTCCTCGAAAACTGATTTTCAAGCAGGATACCAACTATAACAAGATTGCAACGACGCCAGATAAACGGGATAACTATGAAAATACCGTTTATGAGCGGATGGGCTATATCGAGTACTACGATACCAAGGAGTTGCAAGAAAAAGCGAGCACAATGGACTCATCTGTAACAGTTGATGCCAATGAGACTAATAAGGCAATCTACGAAAAATACATCAACCAACTAGGAAATGGTTGGACACTCGGTGTATTCTCAGAAAGTGGTCAATTCTATGCTACGCGTGAAATTCCAATTTTTGAACGTGTTTTCAAATTCTACTCGAACTTGCTCGACATTGATCATACAAACAAGATTCAAGACCCTGAAAATCCAAACTTGGAACGCTATCTTCGTTTTGAAAATGACCCTGCTATTGGTTGGTCATTGGTTGGTTCAGGTACAAAACATAAATACCTTTTGTATTTCAACAATCAATTCCCATTTGTACACCAAAACTTTGTGAACATTAACTTGGGAGACTCTTACCCAACTTATGCAAACACACCAGTGCTTCAAGTTATCACACAGGGTCAGGGACAAACGAAGACATCAGAAGTTCAATTCCCTACGGGTAAAAAGACTTCCTCTGTAGATATTTACTCTCGTACCTACAAGTCACCAAGTCAAGCAGATGCGCGTGAGGTAGCTAACTATGGTAAAGACGATCCATATACAGCTACAGAAAGCAATTATCAATATCCATCAATGATTGCAAGCTCGGCTGTTGCTGGTTTGATCGGTTTGGTTATTTCTTATGCGATTGCCATTCCTCTTGGATCTGCTATGGCTCGCCACAAGAATACTTGGATTGATAGCTTCTCGACAGGTGCTCTAACCTTCTTGCTTGCCCTTCCAACGATCGCTTTGGTTTACATCGTGCGCTTGATTGGATCATCTATTGGTCTGCCTGACTCATTTCCTATCTTGGGGGCTGGAGATTGGCGTTCCTACGTCTTGCCAGCAGTCATTCTAGGTTTGCTGGGAGCACCAAGTACAGCTATCTGGATTCGTCGTTATATGATTGACTTGCAATCTCAAGATTTCGTTCGATTTGCTCGTGCAAAAGGACTGTCTGAAAAAGAAATTTCAAATAAACACATCTTTAAAAATGCCATGGTTCCTTTGGTTTCAGGTATTCCTGGTGCCGTAATCGGGGTTATTGGTGGTGCAACATTGACAGAAACAGTCTTCGCCTTCCCAGGTATGGGTAAAATGTTGATTGACTCTGTTAAGGCATCAAACAACTCAATGGTAGTTGGTCTCGTCTTCATCTTCACATGTATTTCTATCTTCTCACTCTTTGTAGGAGATATCTGGATGACCATGCTTGACCCACGTATTAAATTGACAGAGAAAGGAGGCAAATAATGTCAACAATCGGAAAAGAAAAATTTCAGTTCGTAAAACGTGACGATTTTGCCTCTGAAACAATTGATGCTCCTGCCTATTCATACTGGGGTTCTGTATTTAGACAGTTTCTAAAGAAAAAATCAACAGTCTTTATGCTAGGAATTTTGGTTGCCATTATCTTGATGAGCTTTATTTACCCAATGTTCTCAGATTTTGACTTCAACGATGTAAGTAAGGTCAATGACTTCTCTGCTCGTTTTATCAAGCCCAATGCTGAGCATTGGTTTGGTACAGATAGCAATGGTAAATCCTTGTTTGACGGGGTTTGGTTTGGGGCGCGTAACTCTATCCTCATCTCTGTCATTGCCACTTTTATCAACCTTGTGATTGGGGTTATTGTTGGTGGAATTTGGGGAATTTCAAAATCCGTTGACCGCGTCATGATGGAAGTTTATAACATTATTTCAAACATTCCATCTCTCTTGATTGTCATTGTCTTGACTTATTCAATTGGTGCTGGTTTCTGGAATTTGATTTTTGCCATGAGTGTGACAACTTGGATTGGGATTGCTTATATGATTCGTATCCAAATCATGCGTTACCGTGACTTGGAATACAACCTTGCTTCTCAAACACTTGGAACACCAACCTTTAAAATCATCGTTAAAAACATCATGCCACAATTGGTATCCGTTATTGTTTCTACGATGACCTTGATGTTGCCAAGCTTCATCTCTTATGAAGCCTTCCTTTCCTTCTTTGGATTGGGATTGCCTGTAACAGTGCCAAGTTTGGGACGTTTGATCTCAGATTACTCACAAAACGTTACGACCAACGCTTACTTGTTCTGGATTCCGTTGACAACCTTGATCTTGGTATCCCTATCTCTTTTCGTTGTTGGTCAAAACCTAGCGGACGCTAGTGATCCACGTACACATAGATAGGAGTAGACATGACAAAAGAAAGTAATGTAATTTTGACTGCTCGTGATATTGTCGTGGAATTTGACGTTCGTGACAAAGTTCTGACGGCTATCCGAGGAGTGTCTCTAGACCTGATTGAAGGGGAAGTTCTTGCCTTGGTAGGTGAGTCAGGTTCTGGTAAATCTGTTTTAACAAAAACCTTTACAGGGATGTTAGAAGACAATGGACGTATTGCCCAAGGAAGCATCGACTATCGTGGACAAGACTTGACTGCTCTTACTTCTAACAAGGAATGGGAGAAGATTCGTGGTGCTAAAATTGCGACCATCTTCCAAGATCCAATGACAAGCTTGGACCCAATCAATACAATCGGTAGCCAAATCACTGAAGTTATCGTTAAACACCAAGGGAAAACAGCTAAGGAAGCCAAAGAGATGGCAATCGACTATATGAACAAGGTCGGAATCCCAGATGCTGAAAAACGTTTTGACGAGTATCCTTTCCAATATTCTGGAGGGATGCGCCAACGTATCGTTATTGCGATTGCCCTTGCGTGTCGTCCAGATATTTTGATCTGTGACGAGCCAACGACGGCCCTTGACGTAACCATTCAAGCGCAAATCATTGATTTGCTTAAAACCTTGCAAAATGAGTACCACTTTACCATTATTTTTATCACCCATGACCTTGGTGTGGTAGCAAGTATTGCTGATAAGGTAGCGGTTATGTATGCTGGGGAAATTGTAGAATACGGTACTGTTGAGGAAGTCTTCTACGATCCACGTCATCCATATACTTGGAGTCTCTTGTCTAGCTTGCCACAGCTTGCTGATGATAAGGGGGAATTGTACTCTATCCCAGGAACACCACCATCTCTTTATACTGAGTTGAAAGGTGATGCCTTTGCCCTTCGTTCAGATTATGCGATGCAAATTGATTTTGAAGAGAAGGCACCTAAGTTTTCAGTCACTGATACTCACTGGGCTAAGACTTGGTTACTTCATGAGAATGCTCCTAAAGTTGAAAAACCTGGAGTCATTGCAGATTTGCATGACAAGATTCGTGATAAAATGGGCTTTGCTCATCTAGAAGACTAGGAGGAAGGAAATGTCTGAAAAATTAGTAGAAATTAAAGATTTAGAAATTTCCTTCGGTGAAGGAAGTAAGAAGTTTGTGGCGGTTAAAAACGCCAACTTCTTTATCAACAAGGGAGAAACTTTCTCTCTTGTAGGTGAGTCTGGTAGTGGGAAAACAACCATTGGTCGTGCCATTATTGGTTTAAATAATACCAGTAAAGGAGAGATTATCTTTGATGGCCAGAAAATTAATGGCAAAAAATCTCACAAGGAATCCTCAGACTTGATTCGTCGTATCCAGATGATTTTCCAGGACCCTGCAGCAAGCTTGAATGAGCGTGCAACAGTTGACTATATCATCTCTGAAGGTCTTTACAACTACCATTTGTTCAAAGACGAAGAAGATCGAAAAGAAAAAGTTCAAAAGATGATCCATGAAGTTGGACTTTTGAAAGAACACTTGACCCGCTATCCACACGAGTTTTCTGGTGGTCAACGTCAGCGTATCGGGATTGCCCGTGCCCTTGTGATGGAACCTGATTTCGTTATTGCGGATGAGCCAATTTCAGCCTTGGACGTATCAGTGCGTGCGCAAGTCTTGAACTTGCTCAAGAAATTCCAAAAAGAGTTGGGCTTGACCTATCTCTTTATCGCGCATGACTTGTCAGTTGTTCGCTTTATCTCAGATCGTATCGCAGTTATCTATAAGGGAGTTATCGTCGAAGTGGCGGAGACAGAGGAGTTGTTTAACAATCCTGTCCACCCCTACACTCAGGCGCTTCTATCTGCTGTACCGATTCCAGATCCAATCTTGGAACGCAAGAAGGTCTTGAAAGTGTACGATCCTGACCAACATGACTATGAGACAGACAAGCCATCTATGGTAGAAATTCGTCCAGGTCACTATGTTTGGGCTAACCAAGCGGAAGTTGCTCGATACAAAGAAGCTCTTAAAAAATAAATCGATTAGGAGAGGACCGAAAGGTCTTCTCGTTTTTAATAGAAAAATCCCCTTCTACTAGCTTGTAAAAGGGGAATTGTATTATAATTAGCGTTTAGACCAAGTGCGTTTCATAAAGAGTAGCAAAATTGGGTAAATCTCTAAGCGACCTGCAATCATTGCAAAGGAGAGGAGGATTTTAGAGATGGGACTAAAGATGGCAAAACTCGAGGTTGTACCTAGAATAGGTCCGATATTGTTAAAACAGCTGAAGACAGCACTGGTCACGACTAGAAAATCATTACTATCAAGACTGACGATAAAGATGAGAGAGAGTATAATCATCACGTAGATGGCAAAATATTTAAGAATCTTGTGCTGGGTATCCTTGTCAATCACAGTTTTGTTGACATGTAGAGTCAAGACACGGTGAGGGGATAAGATGGACAAAATCTGATTTTTAGCAATTTTTGAGAGGATGAGTCCTCTGATCACTTTGAGACCACCTGCGGTTGAGCCAGCTGATCCACCGATTCCCATGAGGAAGAGGAGGATAAACTGGGAGAAGAGGGGCCAGTTGGTAATATCTCCGTAACCAAAACCTGTTGTCGTGATGATATTGGAAACCTGGAAGAAGGCCATTTCAACACTCTTAGAGACACCTTGGTAAAGGTGGAGGGTGTTGAGGGTAATCAAGCCTGTAGACACTAGGACAATAATCACATAAGCTCGCAGTTCTTCATCTCCAAAGAAGGCCTTGACCCGACGGAGCATAAGGAAGTAATACAGGTTAAAATTGACTCCGAAAACTAGAACGCCAAAACTGACAAGATAGGTAATTAGGGAACTGCCGTAGTGAGCAATTCCGTCGTTATAGACGGTAAAGCCCCCAGTTCCTGCTGTTCCCATAGCGATGACAAAACTATCATAGAGAGGCATGCCTGCTAGATAGTAGATAACCACAAAAAGGGAGAAGAGAGCCAGATAAAGCAGATAGAGAATCTGGGCAGTGTTTTTTAGCTTGGATACGACCTTACCAAAGACAGGTCCAGGGACCTCAGCCTTCATCACCTCCAAGTGACTATTCTTGGCATTGTCCATAATGGCAAGTGCAAAGACGAGTACCCCCATCCCTCCGATCAAGTGGGTGAAACTTCTCCAGAAGAGGAGGGAACGAGTGAGAACGGAAACATCGTTCAGGATAGTTGCTCCTGTAGTCGTAAATCCAGAACTGATTTCAAAGAAGGCATCGATGACGCTTGGGATTTGTCCTGAAAAGACAAAGGGGAGGCCACCAAAGAAAGACCATAGAATCCAACAGAGGGCAACAATTAAGACCCCTTCCTTGGCATAAATCCGTTGATTTTTCGGTTTCCGTAAAACGCCAAGACCACCGAGAAGGACTAAAATTCCAATCGTAGAAAAGAGAGCGATAAATACTTGACTGGATTCTTGGTAATAGGTTGCTACACCAACAGGTGCTAGAAGGAGAACAGCCTCAATCAAGAGAAGTTTTGAGAGGAGGTAACGAATCATACTTTTATTCATTTTTTACCTCTCAATCAAATCATAAATCTTGGTGATGTTTGGCAATAAGGTCGTCACGAGTAACTTGTCTCCCACCTCAAGCATATCCTCTCCAGTAGGGAAGATTGTTTTTCCTTTTCGGATAATGGCTGCGATGAGAACACCTTTTTTTAATTTTAGATGCGAAAGTGGCTTGGCAGTCATTTTATTAGCTTCCTTGATATGGAATTGCAGGGTTTCAATTTGGCCATTTGCTAGATGGTGCATGGCTTGAAGGTCTGAGTATTGGGCGTTTACCCGACCACGGATAAAGTGCATAATGGTATCCACTGCGATGATTTTGGGTGTGATGATACTTGAAAAATCAGGCGCATGGATAATTTCTAAAAGGCTAGTTCGGTTGACCTTGGTGATATTTTTCTGGACACCAACACGGTCAAGGAACATGGAGGTGATGATGTTTTCCTCGTCAACACCAGTTAAGGTTGCGACCGCATCGTAGCTAGGAGCACTTTCTTCCAGTAAGATGTCCTTAGCAGTTCCATCTCCTTGTACGATATAGAGATTTGGGAATTTTTCACTAAAGAAACGAGCTCTTTCAGGATTGATCTCGATAACCTTGGTATCGATGCGACTGTCCTTTAGAATACCAAGCAGATAATAAGCGATTTTTCCAGCTCCAACGATAAGCAAGCTTTTCACTGCACGTGATTTGAAATAGTTGTGGAAAAGCATCATATCTACACGATTTCCCGTAACAAAAATCCGATCCTTGTCCTGGATAGTGACATCACCACTTGGAATCATGAGTTGATGGTCTCTTTCCATAGCACAGACAATGATGTTGCCAAATTTCTTACGGAAGTCTGAGATTGGCATTTGACAGAGCCCGCTAGAATCTTTGATAACAAACTCCATGAGACTGACCCGACCTCCAGCAAAACGCTCAACTGAGAGGGCATTAGGGAAATCGATGATATTTGAGATGGCACGGGCTGCTAAGAGTTCTGGATTAACGATAAGTGAAAATCCAAGAATATTTTTCTCTTTAAAATAGGCATTAGAGTATTCAGGATTTCGCACCCGAACGATGGTTTCTTTAGCGCCCATTTTTTTGGCAAGTACCGCTGAAATCATATTCACTTCATCGTATTCAGTTAGAGCGATAAAGATATCACACTCTTGGACGCCGGCTTGCTCCAAGATGGCAAAGTCAGCACCATTTCCAAGAAGGCCCATGATATCAAAGCGACTGACAATATGGTTAAGTACAGCTTCATTTTGCTCGATGAGGACAACGTCATGGTTTTCCGCTACTAGTGAACGACAGAGGGCAAAACCGACTTTCCCTCCACCAACAAGGACAATTTTCATATAAAAAACCTACTTTTTCATGATGTAACTATCATACCCTTTTTTAGCAAAAAATGCACTTGCCAAGCCGATTTTTGGGAGAAGAAAGGACTTTTTCAAGTTTTTGAAGATAAATATGCTTAACTTCTATAACAATATCTCTGATTTGAAGTGATTTTACTCTCTTGCTAAGGCTATTTTGAAAGTGAATGTCTCGGTATGAAAATATAATAAAAAAAGTAAAAAAATCAAGTCGTTTCTATTGACATTGATTCTGAAAGTGTTATACTAAGAAAGTAGTTTCGCTGATTTACTTCAAACCTGTTGTGAGGTAAGTTAACGATGCCTTAACCACGCTGTTTGCTGAGCTTGACTCCGGGCAGTGTGGCTATTTTTTTGCAATGATAAAAGGAAGCCAATTATGACAAATCACATTGTTTTATTTGAACCTCAGATTCCACAAAATACGGGCAACATCGCGCGTACTTGCGCTGCCACCAATTCTCCCCTCCACATCATCAAACCGATGGGCTTTCCTATTGATGACCGCAAGATGAAGCGGGCTGGTTTGGATTACTGGGATAAGCTTGAGATTTATTTTTACGACAGTTTGGAAGATTTCATGTCTCAGATGAAGGGTAAACTCTATCTGATTTCCAAATTTGCAGAAAAGGTCTATTCTGAGGCGAATTTGGCAAGCGATGAGGATCATTATTTTCTCTTCGGACGTGAAGATAAGGGCTTACCTGAGGACTTTATGAGAGAACATCCTGAGAAGGCTCTCCGTATTCCCATGAATGATGAACATGTCCGCAGTCTCAATGTGTCTAATACCGTCTGCATGATTGTCTATGAAGCGCTTCGCCAGCAAAATTTCGCAGGTTTGGAACTCGTTCACACCTATGAATCAGATAAATTGAAATAAACAAAATGCTTGCACTTGCAAGCGTTTTTTGTTAAGATTAAAGGGTCTTCAGGGCTGGGTGAAATTCCCGACCGGCGGTGACTTTAATACTCTTCGAAAATCCAATTCAAACTACGTCAGCTTCGCCTTGCCGTACTCAAGTACAGCCAGCGGCTAGCTTCCTAGTTTGTTCTTTGATTTTCATTGAGTATCATTAGGAAAAAATTTTTCCTTTAAAACTTTGTTGACAAGCTTTGCCTAACCAAAAGTTATGCCTACAGCTTGTCGCCTAGTCTAAAAGAAAAATCTCTATTTCCTTCCCTTAAAGAAGTCCGCGAGCGCAAGCTGATGTGGTGCGATTCCACAACCGACAGTATAGTCTGGATGGGAGAAGACGAAAGAATGGCTTTGTCTGTTCTGATGAGTTTATAGAGAAGTTGCAACCGCTTGCTCAAAAGAGTGAGAGGGAACTTTTGGGATATAAAAAGTGAGAATAGATAGAGGGATCCTTTCCAACTTCTTCTGATTTTATAGAAAATTGGAGGAACCTGTTATGACAAACACACGTCGAATTTCGACCATTGCGATTTTATCAGCCATTTCATTTGTGCTGATGTACTTTGACTTTCCGCTCTTGCCAGCGGCAACCTTCCTCAAGATCGAGTTTAGTATCTTGCCAGTCCTTGTGGGCTTGGTCGTGATGGATTTGCCAGCTGCTCTAGGAATTCTCTTGATGCGCTCACTCTTGAAATTGCTTCTGAATAGCCAAGGAGTGAATACCTACATTGGTTTGCCAATGAATATCATAGCTTTGGGAGTTTTTGTTATCGCCTTTGGTTTGATTTGGAAAAAGGAACGCAGCACCCTTCGTTTCCTACTAGCATCCCTAGCGGGAACTATTGGATTGACTTCTGCGATGTTGGTTCTCAACTATGTTTATGCTGTCCCTTTGTACGCGCAGTTTGCCAACTTTGATATTAGAGAAATTATAGGACTTTCTAACTACTTGATGACCATGGTTTTACCTTTTAACCTGATTGAAGGTTTAATCTTTGCCGTTTCATTCTGGTTGTTATACGTCCTCTTGAAACCAACCTTAAAACATTATGAGAGATAAACAAACATTTTTAATGAAGGGCAGTTTTGCCCTTTTACTTTTCGTCCTTCTTGGCTATATGGTTAAGTTTTACCCTGAAACGCTGGTCAGTTTTGATCAACCGATTCAGACTGTTATTCGTGGGGACTTGCCAAATTATTTGACAATTCTATTCCGTGTCCTTACGCATTTGATTGATATCCCGGTGATTATCACCTGGGTTGCCATTGCAGCCTTTATCTTTTATCGTAAGCAGTGGAAGATAGAAAGCTACTTCATGGCGGGTAATCTAGCCTTAGCTGGTCTTTTAATCGTGACCTTTAAAAACATCTACCAGCGCCCTCGGCCGGCTATCATACACCTAGTCGAGGAGAAGGGCTTTTCCTTCCCAAGTGGGCATTCTCTGGCTGTAACTTTGATGGTAGGCACTCTGATTGTTATTCTCAGTCAGCGGATTAAAGATCCAGTCTGGAGAAAAATTGTGCAAATTGTCCTTGGCTTCTACCTAGTCAGTGTGCTTCTATCTCGGGTCTATCTGGGAGTTCACTACCCATCAGATGTTCTTGCCAGTTTCTGTGTGGGCTTGGGAGTCTTGTTTATCGAATTTCCTTTCTATGACAAGCTTCGCTTCCAATGGCGATTTAAAGGCAAGCAGAAGTGAGATAGGTCTTGCAAGAATGGTAAAAATCTGATAAACTAAGTAGTAATTGAATAGGAATCCGCAAGACTAGTAACTCAAGGGAAGTATATCAGGGAGGAGAGCCGTGACTGCAAGCTCTCTATATGAAAGCTGGGTGAATTCACTTGCGCATGGATTTAGAAATGAAGGTCTGACTTGTCAGATGAAAACGGATGGTACCGCGTGTCAACGCTCCGAGTGGAGTTTTTGACATGTGGTTTTCTTTTTATCTACGAGAGACTGATGGAGGAATTATGTCAACTATTGAAGAACAATTAAAAACGCTTCGAGAAGAAACGCTGGCTAGCTTGAAGCAGATTACTGCTGAAAATGAAAAAGAGATGCAAGACTTGCGTGTCTCTGTCCTTGGGAAAAAAGGGTCACTTACTGAAATCCTCAAAGGGATGAAAGATGTTTCTGTTGAGATGCGCCCAATCATCGGGAAACACGTCAATGAAGCGCGTGATGTCTTGACGGCAGCCTTTGAAGAAACAGCTAAGCTTTTGGAAGAAAAGAAAGTCGCAGCTCAACTGGCTAGTGAAAGCATCGATGTGACACTTCCAGGTCGCCCAGTTGCGACTGGTCACCGTCACGTTCTCACGCAAACCAGTGAAGAAATTGAAGATATTTTCATCGGGATGGGTTACCAAGTCGTGGATGGTTTTGAAGTGGAGCAAGACTACTACAACTTTGAACGTATGAATCTTCCTAAAGATCACCCAGCTCGCGATATGCAGGACACTTTCTACATCACAGAAGAAATCTTACTCCGTACTCACACGTCACCTGTTCAAGCGCGTGCTATGGATGCTCATGATTTTTCAAAAGGTCCTTTGAAGATGATCTCACCAGGACGTGTGTTCCGTCGTGACACAGACGATGCGACCCATAGTCACCAATTCCACCAAATCGAAGGATTGGTTGTTGGGAAAAACATCTCTATGGCTGACCTTCAAGGAACGCTTCAGTTGATCGTCCAAAAGATGTTCGGTGAAGAGCGTCAGATCCGTTTGCGTCCATCTTATTTCCCATTCACAGAGCCATCTGTTGAGGTGGATGTTTCCTGCTTCAAGTGTGGTGGAGAAGGCTGTAACGTATGTAAGAAAACAGGTTGGATCGAGATTATGGGTGCCGGTATGGTTCACCCACGTGTCCTTGAAATGAGTGGTATCGATGCGACTGTTTACTCTGGATTTGCCTTTGGTCTTGGACAAGAGCGTGTCGCTATGCTCCGCTACGGAATCAATGATATCCGTGGGTTCTACCAAGGCGATGTCCGCTTCTCAGAACAGTTTAAATAATGATTAGAAAAGTAGAAAAGGCAGATATTGGGGCGTTGTCCAAAATTGCCAAACAAACCTTTCGTGAAACATTTGCTCATGATAATACGGAAGAGCAGTTACAGGAATACTTTGAAGAGACTTATAGTCTGAGAGTTTTGTTAACTGAGTTGGAAAATCCAGATTCCGAAACCTATTTCATTATGCATGAAGAGGAGATAGCTGGTTTTCTCAAAGTCAACTGGGGAAGTGCTCAGACTGAGAGAGAATTAGAGGATGCTTTTGAAATTCAACGCCTCTATGTGCTACAAAAATTCCAAGGATTTGGACTAGGTAAGCAACTGTTTGAATTCGCTCTTGAACTTGCTACCAAAAATAGTTTTTCCTGGGCTTGGTTAGGTGTTTGGGAGCATAATACAAAAGCTCAAGCGTTTTATAACCGATATGGTTTTGAAAAATTTAGCCAACATAGTTTTATGGTTGGTCAAAAAGTAGATACAGATTGGTTACTGAAAAAGAAATTAAGGTAAGAAGAGGATTCTTCTATTGAAATGATAGGAAAGGAAAAGAACTAGAGTGGCAACTGTCATTCTGGAGAACTAAATTATGCTTGTATCTTATAAATGGTTAAAAGAGTTGGTGGACATTGATGTGCCATCACAAGAGTTGGCTGAAAAAATGTCAACTACAGGGATTGAGGTAGAAGGTGTCGAATCACCTGCTGCTGGTCTCTCAAAAATTGTCGTCGGTGAGGTTTTGTCTTGCGAAGATGTGCCAGAAACTCACCTCCATGTTTGTCAGGTTAACGTTGGCGAAGAAGAAGCCCGTCAAATCGTCTGTGGTGCCCCAAATGTGCGTGCTGGTATCAAGGTCATGGTGGCGCTTCCGGGAGCCCGTATCGCGGACAATTACAAGATTAAAAAAGGGAAAATCCGTGGCTTAGAGTCTCTCGGAATGATCTGTTCACTTGGTGAACTGGGGATTTCTGACTCAGTTGTACCAAAGGAATTCGCAGATGGTATTCAAATCTTGCCTCAAGATGCAGTGCCAGGTGAGGAAGTCTTCTCATATCTAGACTTGGATGACGAAATTATCGAACTTTCCATCACTCCAAACCGTGCAGACGCTCTTTCTATGCGTGGAGTAGCGCACGAAGTGGCAGCTATCTATGACAAGGCAGTTAGCTTTAAAGAATTCAGTTTAACAGAAACAAATGAAGCTGCAGCAGATACTCTTTCTGTAGGTATCGATACAGATAAGGCGCCATACTATGCGACTCGTATCTTGGACAATGTAACCATTGCACCAAGTCCACAATGGTTGCAAAACCTCCTTATGAACGAAGGGATTCGTCCAATTAACAATGTCGTAGACGTGACCAACTACATCCTGCTCTACTTTGGTCAGCCTATGCATGCCTTTGACTTGGATACCTTTGAAGGCAATGACATCCGTGTGCGTGAAGCGCGTGCTGGTGAAAAATTGGTGACCTTGGACGGGGAAGAGCGTGACTTGGAAGCAAATGACTTAGTCATCACTGTCGCTGACAAGCCAGTAGCTCTTGCAGGTGTCATGGGTGGTCAAGCAACAGAAATCTCTGAAAATTCTAGTCATGTCGTCCTTGAAGCTGCTGTTTTCAATGGCAAATCTATCCGCAAGACTAGCGGACGCCTCAACCTTCGTTCTGAGTCGTCTTCTCGCTTTGAAAAAGGCATCAATGTGGCAACTGTTAATGAAGCCCTTGATGCGGCAGCTAGCATGATTGCTGAGCTTGCAGGTGCGACAGTGCGTAAGGGCATCGTTTCAGCAGGCCAGCTTGATACTTCAGATGTGGAAGTTTCTTCAACTCTGGCTGATGTTAACCGTGTCCTTGGTACGGAGCTTTCATACACTGATGTCGAAGATGTCTTCCGTCGTCTTGGCTTTGGCCTTTCTGGAAATGCTGAAGCCTTTACAGTCAGCGTACCACGTCGTCGTTGGGATATCACTATCGAAGCTGACCTCTTTGAAGAAATCGCCCGTATCTATGGTTACGATCGTTTGCCAACTAGTCTTCCAAAAGATGACGGTACAGCTGGTGAATTGACTGCGACACAAAAACTTCGCCGTCAAGTTCGTACCATCGCTGAAGGAGCAGGATTGACAGAAATCATCACCTACGCTCTAACAACGCCTGAAAAAGCAGTTGAGTTCACAGCTCAACCAAGCAAGCTGACAGAACTCATGTGGCCAATGACAGTGGACCGTTCCGTTCTCCGTCAAAATATGGTCTCAGGTATCCTTGATACGGTGGCCTACAACGTGGCTCGTAAGAACAAAAACTTGGCTCTTTATGAGATTGGAAAAGTCTTTGAACAAACAGGTAATCCAAAAGAAGAACTTCCAAATGAAATCAACAGCTTTGCCTTTGCCTTGACAGGCTTGGTTGCTGAAAAAGATTTCCAAACAGCAGCAGTTCCAGTTGATTTCTTCTATGCTAAGGGAATCTTAGAAGCGCTCTTTACTCGCTTGGGACTCCAAGTAACTTATACAGCAACAGCTGAGATTGCTAGCCTTCACCCAGGCCGTACAGCCGTGATTTCAATCGGTGACCAAGTTATTGGTTTCCTTGGCCAAGTGCATCCGGTCACTGCCAAGGCTTATGATATTCCAGAAACGTATGTAGCGGAGCTCAACCTTTCAGCCATTGAAGCTGCCCTTCAGCCAGCAGCTCCATTTGTGGAAATTACCAAATTCCCAGCTGTTAGTCGTGATATTGCTCTACTTCTCAAGGCAGAAGTTACTCACCAAGAAGTTGTAGACGCAATTCAAGCTGCAGGCGTGAAACGTTTGACAGATATCAAACTCTTTGACGTCTTCTCAGGCGAAAAACTGGGAGTTGGCATGAAGTCAATGGCCTATAGCTTGACCTTCCAAAATCCAGAAGACAGCCTAACAGACGAAGAAGTCGCACGCTACATGGAAAAGATCCAAGCATCACTCGAAGAAAAAGTGAATGCAGAAGTACGTTAACTCATCAATCCATCCTTTGGGGTGGATTTTTAGTTTCAAAAGGACAGTTTAGGATCAAAAATGGACAATTGAGGAGTAAGAGCACCTGTATACACTTTAATGGGCTATAATTGTTCTATCACTTGGGTACTCAAAATCCTTAGAGAGTTTAGTTTTTAAGGAAGGATGAACAAGATAAAAATGTACATAAATCCTTGTAAAGGCTATCAAAAAGGAGTATAATAAGTGCAACATATTTCGGAGGTGGAAAATGCTAGAAGTAAGAAATCTAGAGAAAAGTTTCGGTTCCAAGCAAGTCTTGTTTGGTGTCGATTTTCAGGCAAGTCCAGGACGAATTTTGGGACTGGTCGGGAAAAATGGTGCTGGGAAAACAACGATTTTCCACAGTATGTTGAAATTTTTGGAGTATCAAGGAGAGATCAGTCTGGATGGGCAGGAGATTCGTCAGGAAACCTACGCTCGGATTGGCTATCTGCCTGAGGAACGCAGCCTTATGCCCAAGCTGACAGTCCTTGAGCAAGTTCGCTACTTGGCGACTCTAAAGGGCATGGATGCTAAGGAGGTCAAGGAAAAACTCCCTCAATGGATGGAGAAACTGGAAGTGAAAGGAAAGCTGACTGATAAAATCAAGAGCCTCTCCAAAGGGAATCAGCAGAAAATTCAGCTCATTATCACTCTGATCCATGAGCCAGACTTGATTATCTTGGATGAACCTTTTAGTGGTTTGGATCCAGTCAATACTGAGTTGCTCAAGCAGGTCATCTTGAAAGAGAAAGAGCGCGGTGCAATCATTATCTTTTCTGATCATGTCATGACCAATGTCGAGGAACTTTGTGATGATATTCTGATGATACGAGATGGACGTGTGGTCTTGCATGGACCAGTTCAGGATGTTCGCAATCAATACGGGAAAACACGTCTCTTTGTCTCAAGTGAACGAAGCAAGGAAGAACTGGAAAACCTTCCTCATGTCAAACAGGTGAGCTTGACCAAGCAAGGTAGTTGGAAATTGATCCTAGATGACGAGAGCGCTGGAAGGGAACTCTTCCCCATCCTCACTCAAGGTCGATATATCGCGACCTTTGACCAACAAGCTCCAACAATCGATGAAATCTTTAAACTAGAATCAGGGGTGGAAGTATGAGAAATATGTGGGTTGTAATGAAGGAAACCTATCTTCGACATGTCAAGTCGTGGAGTTTCTTCTTTATGGTGATTTCGCCGTTCCTCTTTTTAGCCTTATCTGTAGGAATTGGCTATCTCCAAGGGTCTTCTATGGCCAAGAATAGCAAGATAGCAGTAGTAACAACGGTGCCATCTGTGGAAGAAGGGCTCAAGGGTACCAATGGTATCAACTTTGATTATAAGGATGAAGCCAGTGCCCAAGCTGCTATCAAGGATGAGAAAATCAAGGGTTACCTAACCATTGACCAAGAGGACAGTGTCCTCAAGGCCGTCTATCATGGTGAAACCTCTCTTGAAAGTGGCATCAAGCTAGCTGTAACCAATAAGTTAAACGAACTGCAATACCAACTCAATCGCTCAGCAGCCAATTTGTCTCAAGAACAGGAAAAACGCTTGAGTCAAACCGTTGACTTTACTGAGAAGATTGATGAATCCAAGGAAAATAAAAAAATTGTTCAAACCATCGCGGCCGCAGGGCTTGGTTTCTTCCTTTATATGATTTTGATTACCTATGCTAGTGTCACTGCTCAGGAAGTAGCTAGCGAGAAAGGAACCAAAATCATGGAGGTGGTCTTCTCTAGTATCCGAGCAAGTCATTATTTCTACGCTCGCATGCTGGCTCTGCTTCTTGTGATTTTGACCCATATTGGGATTTACGTCGTGGGTGGACTTGCTGCCATTCTGCTCTTTAAAGATATCCCTATCTTGGCACAATCTGGTATTTTAAATCATCTAGGAGAGGCCTTCTCGCTCAATACCTTATTGTTTGTCTTGGTTAGTCTCTTTATGTACGTTGTTTTGGCAGCCTTCCTAGGATCCATGGTTTCTCGCCCTGAGGATTCAGGAAAGGCCTTGTCGCCATTGATGATCTTGATTATAGCAGGATTTGTCGGTGTGACCTCTCTAGGTGCTGCTGGGGACAATTTAGTTCTGAAAATTGGTTCCTATATTCCTTTCATCTCGACCTTCTTTATGCCATTTAGAGCTATAAATGGGTATGCAAGTGGTCTAGAAGCTTGGATTTCTCTTGCTATAACGGTTGCTTTTGCAGTCACTGCAACTGCCTTTATCGGACGCATGTATGCTAGTCTAGTCCTTCAAACGGATGATTTGGGAATCTGGAAAACCTTTAAACGTGCCTTAGCTTACAAATAGGAGAGCCTCGCAAAAGCGAGGTTTTTCTAGATGTTAAACAGCGAAATCAGTAAAAATATTTTTCATATCTATTGACTTTTAGTAGTAAAATTTGGTATGATAGTAGACGGTATTGTTTACCCCATTTGTAAGGCCCCGGAACCTTTCAAATACCCCGCGGACCGGAACATCCGCCCTGTAAACAAAAACGATATTCATATAGGAGAAATCATGAACAAAACTACATTCATGGCTAAACCAGGCCAAGTAGAACGCAAATGGTACGTTGTTGACGCAACTGATGTACCTCTTGGACGCCTTTCAGCAGTTGTTGCTAGCGTACTTCGCGGAAAAAACAAACCAACATTCACACCACACACTGATACAGGTGACTTCGTAATCGTTATCAATGCTGAAAAAGTTAAATTGACTGGTAAAAAAGCAACTGATAAGATCTACTACACTCACTCAAACCACCCAGGTGGATTGAAACAAATCTCTGCTGGTGAACTTCGTTCTAAAAATGCAGTACGTTTGATCGAGAAATCAGTTAAAGGTATGCTTCCACACAATACTCTTGGTCGCGCTCAAGGTATGAAATTGAAAGTATTCGTTGGAGCTGAGCACACTCACGCTGCACAACAACCAGAAGTTCTTGATATTTCAGGACTTATCTAAGGAAAGGAACAATAAAGTATGTCACAAGCACAATATGCAGGTACTGGACGTCGTAAAAACGCTGTTGCACGCGTTCGCCTTGTTCCAGGAACTGGTAAAATCACTGTTAACAAAAAAGATGTTGAAGAGTACATCCCACACGCTGATCTTCGTCTTGTTATCAACCAACCATTCGCAGTTACTTCAACTGTAGGTTCATACGACGTTTTCGTTAACGTTGTAGGTGGTGGATACGCTGGTCAATCAGGAGCTATCCGTCATGGTATCGCTCGTGCCCTTCTTCAAGTAGACCCAGACTTCCGCGATTCATTGAAACGCGCAGGACTTCTTACACGTGACTCACGTAAAGTTGAACGTAAGAAACCAGGTCTTAAGAAAGCTCGTAAAGCATCACAATTCTCAAAACGTTAATCAATACGATTATATCAACGTTTCAAAGCACTCAAAAGTTTACCTTATGGGTGCTTTTTTGGTGTTTTTTTGAAAAGTTTACCTCAAAGTTTACCTTATTTTTACCTTATTGTTTTAGAGACTTTAAAGCAAATTCACCAACTGCCATAGGAACTATATTAGAAGTGTTGGCATAAGTCTGACTTGTATCAATATGGGTTAGCGCTTGAATATTATGCTTATCCATAGTATTTTGTGTTATAATGTAGAAACTATATAGAAAATAAAAGAATCTCTTTAAATTCTTTAAATTTCACTTTGTGTAAACATGAGAAAATATTGAATGTAGATAATGACGGGAGATGATTTACAATGATCAGTTTAGAGCTGTTGTCTAAAGCAAATAGTCTAGACGTATATGCTTTTGAAAAAGAAAATCGGGAGTACTTTGAACGAAATTTACCTCCTAGACCAGCTAACTATTTTGATTCAGACGGTTTTAAAGAAATTATAAGGGAATTGTTAACGGAGCAAGATAATCATGATGCATACATGCATCTTATTAGAGATTCGCAAGGTGTTATGGTTGGAAGAATCAATTTAAGTGTCTTAGAGAGTGATCGAAATACAGCAGAGCTTGGGTATAGGATTGGGGAAAATGTTACTAACTTAGGCTATGCCAGCGAAGCGGTTAAGCTCGTTTTAGCAAAAGCTTTCACGACTTATGGTCTCAATAGAATCATTGCAGGAACGGCAACGGGTAATCTGGCCTCTCAGAGGGTGCTTTTAAAAAATGGCTTCACCTTTAGTAGAATGATAGAAAATGATTTACAAATTCATAATGAGTGGATTCATACAGCAGTATTTGAGATAACGAGGCCATAATATCATCATTTCCAGTCTATTGAAAAGGTTAATGGAGTTCTAATCTTTCCAGACATTCAAGAATATTTTCTTGGATGTTTTTTGTTTAGAATCTCCGGGTATATCTGTTAAAATTTGTTTTTCTCAGTGGACAATTGTTCACTTTTTTTATATAATAAAACTAAACCGAATTGGTTGAATTTTGAAAGTGTAAGTTCAACCGTCGATTAGTCTTTCTAAGGGAGATAATGTCCATTAAAGCATCACACTAGGAGGTGAATCATGTACCAACCAGAAAAACTCAAGGCTCGTAGAAAAGAGCTAAAACTGACACAAAAAAAGATTGCAGAGCAACTGGGGATTAGTTTTCAGGCGTACTCCGCTTGGGAACGCGGGATTAAGGAACCATCCAAGGAGAAGGTTGCTCAGCTAGAGAAGATTTTAAAAGTGGCAAAAGGGTATTTCACCCAGATTGAGATTGTCCGTCTTTATAATAGCTTATCTAACCAAGGGAAGGAAAAGGTTGTTCTCTATGCTCGCAACCTAGCTCAAGAGGAACAAGCTCAGAAAGTGACGACCATGCCAGAGCGTCTCTACGAGTATCATGTCTATGAACGCATGTCAGCAGGAATCGGGGCATCGGTCTACGGTGACCAGAATTTTGATACGGTTTACTTTAATGAGGAATTAGCTCACGATTTTGCTTCCTGGGTGGCTGGGGACTCCATGGAACCTAAATATCAAAATGGCTCCGTGGCTCTGATTCGAGAGACGGGATTTGACTATGACGGAGCAGTTTATGCAGTGGTCTGCAACAACCAGACCTATATCAAACGGGTTTATCGGGAGGAAGATGGCTTGCGTCTGGTATCGATCAATCCTAAATACAAGGACATTTTCATCTCCTATGAAGAAGATCCTCGGATTGTGGGGATTATCGTTGGGAATTTTGTGCCGATGGAGGGTTAGCCTATGGGCTACTTTGATTATTCCAGAGAGCCCAAAAGTGATATTGCCTTTGTCGATATGAAATCTTTTTATGCCAGTGTCGAGTGTGTGAAAAGGGGCTTGCATCCGCTGAAGACCTCGCTTTGTGTCATGAGTCGCGCGGATAATTCTACTGGTCTTATCCTAGCTTCCTCTCCCATGTTTAAGAAGATTTTTGGCAAGTCCAATGTTGGTCGGGCCTATGATCTGCCTTTTGATATCAAAACGCGCAAATTTTCTTATTACAATGCTCGAAAGCAAGGCTTGCCTACTGACTCAGACTATGTTCGCTACATCGAAGATTGGGCTCAAGTGACTTTGATTGTGCCTCCTAGGATGGATGAGTACATAGCGGTCAATATGGAAATCCAGCGAATCTTTCAAAACTATGGTAGTCCAGATGATATTTATCCCTACTCTATTGATGAAGGTTTTATTGATCTGACTAGTTCGCTCAACTACTTCATCCCAGACAAGAGTCTCTCTCGCAAAGACAAGCTGGATCTGCTTTCTGCTCGCATCCAGAGGGATATTTGGAGGCAGACAGGGATCTACTCTACAGTGGGTATGTCCAATGCCAATCCCTTACTGGCCAAGTTGGCTCTGGATAATGAGGCCAAGCACACTCCGACCATGAGGGCCAACTGGTCTTACCAGGATGTGGAAGAGAAGGTTTGGGCCATTCCCAAGATGACGGACTTTTGGGGGATTGGCAGGCGGATGGAGAAACGCTTGCATGCTCTGGGGATTTTTTCCATCAGAGAATTAGCTACAAGCAACCCAGACCAGCTACAGAAGGCTCTGGGTCAGGCTGGCCTGCGTTTGTGGTTTCATGCTAACGGGATTGATGAGAGCAATGTTCACAGGCCCTATAAAGCCAAGTCCCAAGGGTTAGGAAATTCTCAAATCTTGCCGAGAGACTACGTGAAGCTACGGGATATCGAAATTATTCTCCGCGAAATGGCGGAGCAGGTGGCTATTAGACTGAGAAGGGCGGGCAAGAAAACAACCCTTGTCTCTATCTATGCTGGTTTCTCTAAACAGGAAGTCAGGCCGTCTATTCACACACAAATGAAGGTCGAACCGACCAATAATACAGCTATCTTAACGGATTATGTTTTGAAGCTATTTCATAACAAATACACTTCTGGAGCGGTCAGAAGTGTCGGAGTCAACTATTCAGGATTTGTGGACGAGTCCTTTGACTTGATCTCCCTCTTCGATGATGTTGACAAGTTAGAAAAAGAAGAAAGGCTCCAGACGGCTATTGATGCCATTCGGGAACAATTTGGTTTTACCTCCCTTTTAAAGGCCAATGCACTGGAAGAAGCCTCTAGGAGTCTTGCCAGAAGCAAGCTGATTGGGGGACATTCTGCTGGAGGATTAGATGGACTAAAATGATTGATCGTTCTTATTTACCCTTTCAATCTGCGCGTGACTATCAAGATCCAGGGATGCAGAAGTGGATGGGCTTTTTCCTCTCAGAGCATACTAGTTCACTCGGTGAAGAGAAAAATCGGGTTGCTTTTTCGACGGTCTTGAATCCCGTTGAGAAGCTACTCTTGCTTTCACAGCTTTATGTCGGGCAACTAAAGGGATGCTTTGTGGTCAAGGAAAAGAAGCATAAAACTACGATCATTGGCGAGGTGAGCGAATTATCACCTCAAACTCTATCTATTAGGACCAATGAGGGCTATAGGCTGGTAGAGCTAGCAGATGTGCTCGAAATTCGACTGTGGGAGGAGGGAGTTTATGACTAGAAAAGAGTTGTATGAAAACAAACTACAGATGGATTATTTTTCAGATGCCTATATTCGTTTTGAAGAGGATTTTCAAAAATACTCTGCTATGAATGTTCCCTTGACTTTTTTGATCGATGATATCCTACGCACCATGGCGATGAATCAGAAGAACTACTTTGTTTTAAACAAGGAAAACGCCAAGGATGGGCGGGAGCATCGCTTTTATTTTAGGGTGGTGACGGAAAAAGAGTGTCCCAGAAATCGAACCTATGCATATGCTGGACTCAAAAATAGTAGTCAGTGACTAGGTGTGGAAGAGGAAAGTCTGATTTAGGAAAGACGGCTTGTGAGCGTCAGAAAATCTCATGGTATTGGAATTCGAAACACCATCTTTTATCTGTGGAGTTCTTGCAGAACTTATGATGGTATTTCTGATGAGATAAGACCAGGGGCACTCTCTTTTTTAGATGAGCGTTTATTTGAAAACGTGGTTGGATTTGAGAACACCTATTCTCAATGATCATCTTACTTTATAGATTCATACCAAAACATCCATGTGTATTTGTGGATGTTTTTTAATTTTACAGATAGAAAAAGAGAAGACCAAATGGTCTTCTCAACGGGGGAACTGAAATAATGGGAAAGAATCAATCAAAGATTGTTATTAGTCTTCGAAATTCTTTTGGAAGATGAGGAGAGACAAGATAGAAGTAATGGCTGCCAAGAGGAGGAAGGCATTCGTTTCTTGTTCCCCAGTTGCTGGGAGTTGTCTTTCCTTGTCTTGTTTAACTGTAGTTGTAACAGGAACTTTTTCATCTTTTGCTGGTGAATTATCTGTTACGGCTGGAGCAGGTTTTTCAGTCTCTCTTGGGAGAACGTACTCAGGAAGAGTCACAACAGGTGGCGCCTCTGTTCCAACTGAGCTTTGTTTACTACCTACCTCAATCACTCGATCTTGAGCTGGAGTCGCTTCTGTTTGGAGAACCTTGCGCTTGTCACCGTCTACTTCAACATACTCGACTAAGAGACCGTCCTTACCTTCTGATAGAACTTGCTCTTTTCCTTTGTCTAGTAAAGCATTTTCGCGACGGATAGTCTTGAACGGCACGGCCTTATTGACAATTTCCAAACTTGGAAGTGTAAAGACAAGGTTCTTAACTCCTTCTTCAGGAGATGAAGAAGTAATCGGTTTTTCAGGTTGAGCTGGTAGAGGGTGCTCAGGAAGGGTCACAACAGGTGGCGCCTCTGTTCCTACTGAACTTTGTTTAGTGCCAACCTCAATCACTCGCTCTTGAGCTGGGGTTGTTTCCGTTTGGACAACCTTGCGCTTGTCACCGTCCACTTCAACATACTCGACTAAGAGACCGTCTTTTCCTTCTGATAGAACCTGCTCTTTTCCTTTGTCTAATTGTGGGTTTTCGCGACGAATAGTCTTGAATGGTACTACCTTATTGACGATTTCCAAGCTTGGAAGTGTAAAGACAAGGTCCTTAACCCCTTCTTCAGGACTTGAAGAAGTAATTGGTTTCTCAGGTTGAGCAGGTTTTTCAGGTTGAGCAGGTTTTTCAGGTTCAGCTGGTTTTTCAGGTTCAGCTGGTTTTTCAGGTTCAGCTGGTTTTTCAGGTTGAGCAGGATTTTCAGGTTGAGCAGGTTTCTCAGGTTGAACTGGTTTCTCAGGTTGAACTGGTTTCTCAGGCTCAGCCGGTTTTTCAGGCTCAGCAGGATTTTCCGGTTGAGCCGGTTTTTCAGGCTCGGCAGGTTTTTCAGGCTCAGCAGGTTTTTCAGGCTGAGCCGGTTTCTCAGGTTGAGCCGGTTTTTCAGGCTCAGCAGGTTTCTCAGGTTGAGCAGGATTTTCCGGTTGAGCAGGATTTTCCGGTTGAGCCGGTTTTTCCGGTTGAGCCGGTTTTTCCGGTTGAGTAGGTTTTTCAGGCTGAACTGGCTTTTCAGGCTGAGCTGGTTTTTCAGTCTCAGCAGGTTTCTCAGGTTGAGCCGGTTTTTTCGGTTGCGCCGGTTTCTCCGGTTGCGCCGGTTTTTCAGGCTCAGCAGGTTTTTCAGTCTCAGCAGGTTTTTCAGGCTGAACTGGTTTTTCAGGCTTAGCTGCTTCAAGCTTGCTAATTTGTTCAAGAGCGGATTCTAGCGCTTTATTAACTTCTTCTTGAGTCTTGGCCTCTTGAATTGCAGCAATTGCTTGGTTTGCAAGTTCAATTAATTTCTTCTTAGCTTCATTGTTAGAACCAAGCTCACCGACTTTTTTCTCGATGGCTTCTGTCAAGCTAGCCATGGCCTTATTGTATTCGATTTCCGGCTGTTTCGGTTCAGCAGGCTGTTCTGGTTGTTCTGGACTAGGTTCCTCGCCAGGTTTTTGGTAGTTTTCGTCCTTGCTGAGAATATCTTGCAAAGTACTTACTGTCAACATAACATCCTGAGCATCTACAGTTTCAGCGCTGAGTTGGTTTTTCAATTTGTCTAGATTTGCTTGGAAAGCTTGGCGTGCAGTAGGTGTATTTTTCAATCCTGTTGGGTCAAAGTTAGCCAAATCGTCCTTCCATTTAGTGATGGATTGAAGAAGCTCTTTTTTGCTGTAGAGTTCGCTTCCTTCACCACGAGTGATGAATTGGTCCACCTGGATACCGATATTTCGGGACAAATCGTTTCGATCAGGATTGAGTTGAAGGGTGACTGCGTGCAAATTTTCGTCCAGACCTTTTAGGCTAACCAGAGTTTGATTGCCTTGGCGTTGGGCTGCACGACCGCTAAAGTATTTCTTGCCATCAATAGTCGAAGCATTTCCCATGCCATCTTGGTAAGGAACTTCTTTACCATCTAAGAAGACCTTATAGATACCGTGACCTGGGTCTACAAATCCCTTGATGTCAAGTCCAGTACCATAGAAGTAAGCTGTTACAGTTGTCTTTTTCTTTTGCTCGTCAGTTAAGCGACCAAAGGATGCCCAGGACTCAGTCTTTTGGTACTTGTCTGCCGAATTGGTTTCATGGTGCCAGCCAGGACTGTAATCCAACTGACTAGCTTGGTCATCATAACTTGTTTGGTCCTTGATCAGCAATTCAGCTTTCATCACTTGGATGGTTGCATCTGTAGCAAAACCGAGCAGGGCACCATCAGTGACAGAAGTGAGCTTGGCTTTGAAGTCAAAGACAGAGTCGGCTTGTTCTGTAAAGTCAATCGTTGGGATGGTAACAGTCTTTTCTGTTTCTCCGTCTTTAAAGGTCACATCTTGAGTTGTATCTTGGTAAACTTTACCGTGAACCCCAGTTCCAGGTTCTGTGATGAAGCGCACAGTAGCAGTCCCCTTGCTTCCACCAACACGTTTAATCTTAACAGTGACGGGTTTTCCTTTTTCGACTTCGTAGTTGGTAGACTCGAGTTCAAACATCCCTTTGCTATCATTATTTAGGGTGTAGATTCCTTCTGTAGCAATTGGTTCGCCTGTTTTGTTCACGAGGGTAATAGTGTGTTGGCCTGGTGCTAAATCGCCTGTCTCAAAGACTTTTTGGCTACGTTTACGGCTAGCATTCTTAGTTTGCACATCTGCAACCTTTTGACCATCAACGTAGACGGACATTTCTCCATGACCTGGGTCGACTGTAGAGACGACATAGGCCTTGGTTCCTGTGAAGGTATAGCTTACTTTGGCATCTTTTTGATTGGTCCACATAGAAGTGCCACGAACCCCTTCAGATTCATTGTACCAAGTTGTTCCAGCTGTATCTGCCGTTGTGTTTGAGTGGTATTCCAGTCCAAGAGGGTAGCCATCTGTCTTTTCAATGCTGCTTGGTGTCTTGTAGACTGAGAAGTTGGTTAAGATTGGAGTTGCTTGAGCACCAGTGATGGTCACACGGATTTTTTGTGCCTCTACAGGCTTGCCTTGAACCAAGCGACGGTAACCAACGGTCGAACCTTCGCCGTATGTCACCCAACGTCCGTTGATTTCAACTTCAATCTTGAAACCAGAGATACGTTGCCCTTTGGCGATGTCTTCCTTGAGTTCAACAACGTCAAAGCGTCTCTTTTGGCCCAAATCAACTGTAAAGCTACCAGTTGTGGCATCATTTGAGAGCGCCCAGCTGGTGTCATCTTTACCGTCTGTGAGGTGGCTTTCCTTGTAAAGGTGGTTTTGACGGGTAGAACTTGCTGTTACAGTGGCACCTTTGGCAAAGTCAGTCGCATACATTTGGTCTAGGGTTGCTTTGAATTCCTTCAAGCGAGCCACATCCGCATCGGCGAATTTTCCTTCTTTGTTTGGTGGAATATTGAGAAGGAGTGGTGTTCCACGACCAACAGACTTGAAGTAGATATCCATCAACTCTTTGAGTGATTTCGGCTGTTGATTGTCATGATAGAACCAACCTGAACGGATCGAAACATCAGCTTCCCCTACAGAGTACATATCACCATCTGGGTCACCATGGTTGAGGTATTCGTTTTTCACATCGTCTGTGATGTTGGCCCGTTTGACTTTATGCCATACAGGGTCGCCTGCGATACCTCGTTCATTTCCGATCCAGCGAACACTTGTCGGTTGAGCAGAGAAGATGGCGATATCCCCCTCAGCTTCTTTGATGTATTTGAACCATTCATCAAAGGTATAGGTTACTTTTTGGGCACCGCTACCACGCGCACCATCCATCCAAACTTCGATAAATTTCCCTTTATTACCGTATTTCGGATTACCAAGGATTTCTTTCAGTTGGTTGAGATAGTATTGGTTATATTCTTTTTCAGTTGCAACATGGTATTTTGGATGGTTGGCATCCCATGGTGACAAGTAAACTCCCATGTTCATGTCGTACTTGCTAGCAGACTTGGAGACCTCTTCGAGAAGGTCACCTTTTCCATCTTTCCATGGACTAGCAGCTACGGTATGGTTGGTGTACTTAGATGGGTAAGCAACGAATCCGTCGTGGTGTTTAACAACCATAATGGTTCGTTTGAAGCCCGTTTCCTTCAGAGTACGGATCCATTGGTCAGTATCCAAGTTGGTTGGATTGAAGTATCGGGGGTCTTCTTTCCCATTTCCCCATTCAGAATTGGTATAGGTGTTCATCCCATAGTGGATGAAGGCTGCCAATTCTTCCTTGTGGTAATCGAGTTGAGCCTTGCTTGGAAGAGGTCCATGATTGCCAATTTCGGTTTCTTTATCTTCTGGATGAGCTACTGGTTGAGTCGGTGTCGTTGGATTGGATGCATCAGCGATTGGCTCGTATTCAAAGACGACCTCATTCACACCTTTATGCTGGATGGCTGCTTCCAGGCTAGTCTTGACTGGACGGTAGCCAGCGATGTCTTTTGCATGGAAGGTGTTGACAAAGGAAACGTCATACTCTTGACCTTCATTGTTATCAACTGTCGCTTCCGCTAGTTCAGTAGTGGTTCCTTTTTGACGGTAGTAAACTTTGAAGGAGCCTTTGTTGACTTTATAAACCACCTTGATGACACGTGTACCAGGAGCTGTTTTGCTAACGACATTGTGGTTCCACTCGTCTTTTAGTTGCTTCTGAATCTCGACCCCATCAATAGAAACAATCTGGTATTTTTCTAGATTTTGCTTGTAGAATTCGGTTGGAGTGATTGCTTTCTTGAAATCATAGTCAAAGCCAGTTCCCACTTCTGTTTTGTCTAAGAAAGTATCATTTTCTTTGATTGTATTGCCTGCTTCATCCACGTGCTGGATAACGACACGTCCGTAATCAATTCCCTTGACTAGAGTAGCGACACCGCTCTCATCAAAGGAGTACTGATTTTCTCCGATGACAGCTGTCTTATTTCTAAGCATTTCACCTTCGGGTGTAAAGTAGTAGCGTTTGCCATTATCCCCTTGATACCATCCCTTGACACCATATTTGTCAATGATATCTTTGACCCATTTGAGTTGTTCAGGAGAGAGGACAAGTCCACCACCAAAGCGGTCTTTCTCAGGCACACCGTTGTCAACCGTTCCGTGTTGGTGTACGCCGATGACTTTTCCATCACCATTGATAATTCCACCACCAGACAAACCAGATACAGAAGTTGTTTGGTAAGTGATGCCAGTAGCTCCCTTGTCATCATAAGGATCGACGGATTTTACCTTGCCGTCAGCTTTATAGAGTTGTCCAGCTACGATAGGCTGTTTAAGTTCTTTTGAGCTTGAGTCAGTTGGGTAACCAATCGTGCTGACAGGGTCCCCTGCTTTGTAAGTCTTATGCTCAGCGAGTGGTACAAAAGTTGCTGCTTTATTTGGGCTTGCAATTTGTATAGGGACAGGTGATACAACTGCTGCCAAATCATTTTGATATCCCTTGCTAAACTCTTCTTTGTTCCAGAAATGGATATCTTTCTCTTGAAAGAGTGTGGTATTTCCTGAATTTGGCTGAGAATTTTTAACGGGAGCGTTGGAGCCTAGATTGTAATAGAAGCGCGCAGAATCTCCGCCACGAACATGGCCCTCTTTGTCTAAAAAGTTGTGCGCAACTGTCAAGAAGACGTTAGGTGCTACGAAGATACCTGAGCCTGAAACGAGGTAGCGTTGTTCCCCTGCGTTGTAAGTGCTGTAAACCATAGTAGCAGCAGTAGCAGGTTGTCCCTCGTAGTTGATGTGTTTGAGGTCTTGTCCACCGTTAATGATGGCACGGTTTCCGTTCTCAGCTTCCTTTGGAGTTTCTTCCTTGTTCTTTAGAATGCTCTCAGTTTCTACTTTTGGACTAGCTTTCTGGTCAACGATAGTCTTTGTATCGAGTTCTTTGACAGGTGTGTCGGGGTAGGCACGGTCCTGAATGTCTTCAGGGAGCAAGTCAGCACTGCTAGTATCGGTAGCAGGCGTTTCTTGTTTTTCAGCTTCTACACGACCTTCTTCTTTGACTGGTTCAGTCTTGGTCTCTTCTATATCTGCGACTTGTTTAATTTGCTGATCTAAATTGGATGTCGTGGCAGGAGACGTTTCGTCTGCACGTACGGTTCCAGAAGCAAAAAATGCCAGTCCGACGATAACAGAGGCCACACCTACAGTCAACTTCCGAATGCTAAATGTTTGCCCTTTTTCAAAAAGGTATCGATTCATAATATACTCCTAGTTTTTAGAAAGGCAGTCAGCTACTGCCCGAGCCCAAGTCTGACTTGGTTACAACTTGATTTAATGAAAAAACTCTCTGATAATTGTAAGCCACCTTACCTCCTGCTTATAAAGCGCTTTCATTTTAAGATAAAAAAATTTAAAAGGTCATTTCTCCCTTAAAATGACTGAAAACTTTTAATATAACAAATATACTAAATTAATGAAAGAATTGCAATAGCAAAAAACAAAAAAATAAATATAAATTAAAGAAAATCAGTTACTTTTTAAAGAAAAAACGCATCCTTTCAGGGCTCAAACTAAATGAAAGGATACGTTTTAAAAAGAAATTAGAGTATTTTTTGGAGAGACTCTTGGATGGTTTGGGGGTCTGTTTTGGAAGAGAAGCGCTCAAGGACTTGCCCATCTCGACCAATGAGAAACTTAGCAAAATTCCATTCGATTCGTTTTCCTAGCGGGCCAGATTTCTGGTCTTTTAGCCAAACATAAAGAGGATCTGCCTCCTTGCCGTTGACCTTAATCTTGGCAAAGCGAGGGAAAGTGGTCTGATAGTGTAGACTGCAGAAACTATTGATTTCCTCTGCGCTGCCGGGTGCTTGTCCCATAAACTGATTGCAAGGGAAATCTAGGATTTCAAAGCCCTGATCTTGATAGCGTTCATAGAGTTCTTGAAGCCCCTGGTACTGGGGCGTTAAACCACATCCAGTAGCAGTGTTGACAATCAAGAGAATTTTACCACGATAGCTCTCTAGGGGAGTCGCTTGGTTATTTTGGTTTAAAACGGAAAAATCATATATACTGGTCATTTTTCTATATTTTCCTTATGCGTTACTGGTTCAGAGTGTTTTGCCTCGTGTTCTGATAAAAAGGCATAGGTCATGGTTCCAAAGATAGCACCAATACCCAATCCCAAGACTAGTAAAGGGAGTATTTTATCAAAGTGGGAGAGATTGTCCAAAAAGGTGTCGAGGGGAAGATGCTGAGCAAAGAGTTTATGAAAGATTAGTAAGAGAAAGAGGACAAGCTGAATGCTGAGGAATACACCCCAACTACGAACTTTGATCTGGCTTTTGCTGTAGCTTTTGTGATGGATTTCGGACTGGTCATCCTTGTCTAAATGTAAGTCGCGAACTGCTAGTCTCGCCCTAGATGAGAGGACAAAGATAAGTCCAAAATAGAGGTAGGGCATGGCATCTCGAACTAACTCTATGAAGCGTCCAAATAGGAGATAGAACAAGAAGAGTAGGAGGGAGGAGTAAACGATTTGGATCAAGGTACGGGCACAAGCCTTGTAAATCATCTCTTGACGGCATTCATCAAAAGGCCCTTGTATGTGAAAGAATAGTTTGAGTAAGCGAGTGGTGAAATCTTCTTTTTTCATGGGAGTAACCTCCTAAATGAGCGATTTTTGATTGACTTCTTTAAAGAGTTGATAGAGAGTATAGAAGTAAACCAAACTAAAAATGATACAGATTATTAGAAATACCAGGTATCTCCAATCCATAGGATTTGTTAAAAGTTGTGGAAAGGATATGAGGATAAAACAGAGAGATGCGTTTAGAAGGCGTATTTTTTTTGATTGAATTTTCTGGAATCTCTGTCCCTTGTTCAATACAGGAAGGAATAAAAGAAAGATAATCAAGAAAGGATGCTCAATATGTCCAGAAAGTAGGAAAAAGGTAATAAAGATACTAATAAAAACATGACTGATCAGTAGTCTCGCTAGTGATTTCATAGGGTACCTCCTAATCGTCGTCCTGATCTTCCTTGGCTTTTGCAATGCGATGGGAGATGATAATTTGTATAATTACTCCGAAGAAGAAAGACTGGAGAATACTTGAAAAAATATTTTTAAAAGTGAGAAGAGACTGAAGATAGTCCTGACTCTCACCTAGTAGTATATGGAGAAGAGGGGTTACAAAAAAACTCATCAATCCATAGACTATCCCCGCTTTAAGACCTGGGTAGTGTAGTTGCTTGCTTTCTTTCTCATTCAGCATATCTAGATCAATGGCTGTGATGCCTGTTTTCCTGGTTTGGGAGAGCACATAGAGAGCAGAAATCATCGAAATGCCGAATACCACAAGAGGATAGCCGATAGCGACAATTTGCGGATATTTATAAGCAAGGACAAAGGGAATAAGATTACCTAAAGTCATGAGGTAAAAGAGAATCACAAAGATTTTATTTCCAATGCGGTCAGCTTCGCGTCGTTTGTGTTCATCAAGTGGTCCTGAAATGCCATAAATGCGTTTGATCAGTTTTTCAGTGAGAGTTTCTTTTTTCATGAGTTTGCTCCTTTTTTAAAAATTATCCTCCCAAAAGAGACTATTGAGGTCAGTTTGGAGGCTGCGGGCGAGATTGAGACAGAGTTCCAGGGTTGGATTGTACTTGTCGTTCTCAATCATATTGATGGTTTGTCTCGAGACACCGATATCCTTGGCGAGTTCGAGCTGGGAAATACCCAGTTCCTTGCGAAATTCTTTCACACGATTCATCTGTTCTCCTTTCTGATTTATGTCGTATATATTTGACTATATTATATTCTTCTATGAAATAGATGTCAAGCATATTTGACATATTCTTAAAGAAATCTTACTTTTTTTGACCTATTTGTCTGACAAGTGCAAGCTGGTCAGATTTGTGGTAAAATAGATAAGATATGACAAAAGAATTTCATCATGTAACGGTCTTGCTTCATGAAACGATTGATATGCTTGACGTAAAACCTGACGGTATCTACGTTGATGCGACTTTGGGCGGAGCAGGCCATAGCGAATATTTATTAAGTAAATTGAGCGAAAAAGGGCATCTCTATGCCTTTGACCAGGACCAGAATGCTATTGACAATGCGCAAAAACGGTTGGCACCCTATATCGAAAAGGGGATGGTGACTTTTATCAAGGATAACTTCCGTCATTTGCAGGCACGTTTGCAGGAGGCTGGTGTCCAGGAAATTGATGGAATTTGTTATGACTTGGGAGTGTCCAGTCCTCAGCTGGATCAGCGTGAGCGTGGTTTTTCTTATAAAAAGGATGCGCCACTGGATATGCGGATGAATCAGGAAGCTAGTCTGACGGCCTATGAGGTGGTCAATCATTATGACTATCATGACTTGGTTCGGATCTTTTTCAAGTATGGTGAGGATAAGTTTTCTAAACAGATTGCTCGTAAGATTGAGCAAGCGCGTGAGGTGAAACCAATTGAGACAACGACGGAGTTGGCAGAGATTATCAAGTCGGCCAAGCCTGCCAAGGAACTCAAGAAAAAGGGGCACCCTGCCAAGCAGATTTTTCAGGCTATCCGAATTGAAGTCAATGATGAGCTGGGCGCTGCAGATGAATCCATCCAGCAGGCCATGGACATGCTGACTTTGGATGGTAGAATCTCAGTCATTACTTTCCATTCGCTGGAAGACCGCTTGACCAAGCAATTATTCAAAGAAGCTTCAACAGTGGAAGTTCCCAAAGGCTTGCCCTTCATTCCAGATGACCTTAAGCCCAAGATGGAATTGGTATCCCGTAAGCCAATCTTGCCAAGTGCTGAAGAGCTAGAAGCCAACAACCGTTCGCATTCAGCCAAGTTGCGCGTGGCTAGAAAAATTCACAAGTAAGAGGAAAAACATGGCAGAAAGAATCGAAAAAACAAGCCAGTTATTGCAAACGAAGTTTAAAGGTTTTTCACGTGTGGAAAAGGCCTTCTATGTTTCGATTGCAGTTACAATGATTATCCTGGCAATTAGCGTTGTGTTTATGCAGACCAAGCTATTACAAGTTCAGAATGAATTGACCAAGGTCAATGCTCAAATCGAAGAAAAGAAAACCGAGCTAGACGATGCCAAGCAAGAGGTCAATGAATTGATTCGTTCAGAACGTTTGAAAGAGATTGCAAACTCCAAGGATTTGCAGCTGAATAACGAAAATATCCGAGCAGCGGAGTAAGAAATGAAACAGTGGAAAGAAAAAATCATCCGTTATGCCGTTCGTAACCGTAAATCTCCAGAAGAAAATCGCCGAAGAGTAGGGAAAAGCCTGAGTTTATTGGCTGTCATACTCTTCGCTGTCTTTTTGGTCAACTTTGCGGTCATTATCGGAACAGGTAAAAAATTTGGTAAGGACTTGGTTCAAGAAGCAAACAAGGTCCATCAAACAACCAAGACGATTCCTGCAAAACGGGGAACCATCTACGATCGTAATGGAACACCTATTGCTGAGGATGCAACTTCGTATAATATCTATGCTGTTATTGACAAGACCTACAAGTCAGCAACAGGCAAAATTCTCTATGTAGAGGATTCTCAATTTAATAAGGTGGCTGAAATTTTCCATAAGTATCTGGATATGGAGGAGTCTTATGTCAAAGAACAGCTTTCTCAGCCAGATCTAAAACAGGTGTCTTTTGGTACTAAGGGAAATGGGATTACCTATGCCAATATGATGGCCATCAAAAATGACCTCAAAACTGCTGGTGTTGAGGGAATTGACTTTACGACGAGCCCCAACCGTAGTTATCCCAATGGACAGTTTGCTTCTTCCTTTATCGGTTTAGCGCAACTCCATGAAAATGAGGATGGGACCAAACGTTTGATTGGGACATCTGGATTGGAGAGTTCTTTAAATAACATTCTGGCGGGTACAGATGGGATCATCACCTATGAGAAAGATCGTCTGGGAAATATTGTTCCGGGTACAGATCAAGCTTCTCAACAAACAGTAGATGGAAAAGATGTCTACACAACCCTTTCTAGTCCCTTGCAATCCTTTATGGAAACCCAGATGGATGCCTTCCAGGAAAAAGTAAAAGGCAAGTATATGACGGCTACCTTGGTTAGCGCTAAAACAGGGGAAATCCTGGCTACGACCCAACGGCCGACCTTTAATGCAGATACCAAGGATGGCATCACAAAAGACTTTGTCTGGCGTGATATCCTCTATCAAAGTAACTACGAGCCAGGGTCAACCATGAAGGTGATGATGTTGGCTTCGGCTATTGACAACAATACCTTCCCTGGTGGCGAGTACTTTAACAGTAGTGAATTGAAAATAGCAGATGCGACCATTCGAGACTGGGACGTCAATGAAGGATTGACTAGTGGTGGCACCATGACCTTCTCTCAAGGATTTGCTCACTCAAGTAATATCGGAATGACCTTGCTTGAGCAAAAGATGGGGGATGCAACCTGGCTGGACTACCTCAACCGTTTTAAGTTTGGGGTACCGACCCGTTTTGGTCTGGCAGATGAGTACACAGGTCAATTGCCTGCTGACAACATTGTCAATATCGCCATGAGTTCATTTGGACAAGGGATTTCTGTTACCCAGACCCAGATGCTTCGTGCTTTTACAGCTATTGCCAACGATGGGGTTATGTTGGAGCCGAAATTTATCAGTGCCCTCTATGATCCAAATGACCAGTCTGTTCGTAAGTCTCAAAAGGAAATTGTCGGAAATCCTGTGTCAAAAACAGCAGCGTCCTCTACTCGGGAGCACATGGTCATGGTCGGAACAGATCCTGTCTACGGTACCATGTACAACCACAGTACAGGAAAACCAAATGTCAATGTTCCAGGTCAGAATGTAGCCCTCAAGTCTGGTACAGCCGAAATCGCTGACGAGAAAAATGGAGGCTACTTGGTTGGTTCTACCAACAACATTTTCTCAGTTGTGGCTATGAACCCTGCCGAAAATCCTGATTTTATCTTGTATGTAACGGTTCAACAGCCTGAACATTATTCAGGTATCCAATTGGGAGAATTTGCCAACCCAATCTTGGAGCGGGCTTCAGCTATGAAAGAATCCCTCAATCTTCAGTCAACTGCCAAGAACTTGGATCAGGTCAGCAAGACGACAAGCTATGCTATGCCAGCTACCAAGGGCTTTACCCCAGGTGACCTAGCAGAAGAATTGCGTCGCAACCTTGTCCAACCAATTGTTATCGGAACAGGAACCAAGATCAAGGAACTCTCGGTTTCTGAAGGAGATAATTTGGAAGCCAATCAGCAGATCTTGATCCTGTCAGATAAGGTCGAAGAAATGCCTGATATGTACGGCTGGACAGATGAAAATGTGCAAACATTTGCTAAATGGCTGAATATAGAAGTCGAGTGGGAAGGTAGTGGCAAAACGGTCAAGAAACAAAGTGTCCGTGCCAATACAGCCCTCAAAGACATTAAAAAAATGAAAGTAACTTTAGGAGATTAAGATGATTAGTTCCATTAGTGCTGGAATTCTAGCCTTTCTATTGACCTTGATTGGCATTCCAGCCTTTATCCGATTTTATCGAAAAGCACAGATTACGGGTCAGCAGATGCACGAGGATGTCAAACAACACCAAGCTAAAGCTGGGACTCCAACCATGGGAGGTCTTGTCTTCCTTATCGTTGCAGTAGTTGTGAGCTTTCTTATTGCTCTCTTTACCCAACAATTGACCAACAATGTAGGCATGATTTTGTTTATCTTGGTGTTGTATGGTTTGGTAGGTTTTCTGGATGATTTCCTCAAGGTCTTTCGTAAGATCAACGAAGGCTTGAATCCTAAGCAAAAGCTTGCTCTCCAGCTCCTTGGAGGAGTGATTTTCTACCTCTTTTATGAGCGTGGTGGCGATATGCTTTCAGTTTTTGGCTACCAAGTTCATTTGGGTTTTTTCTATATTTTCTTTGCCCTTTTCTGGCTAGTTGGTTTTTCCAATGCGGTGAATCTGACTGACGGGATTGATGGCTTAGCGAGTATTTCCGTGGTGATTAGCTTATCGGCCTACGGTGTGATTGCTTATATGCAAAATCAACTGGATATTCTTCTTGTGATTCTTGCCATGATTGGTGGTTTGCTAGGTTTCTTCGTCTTTAACCACAAACCTGCCAAGGTCTTCATGGGAGATGTAGGAAGTTTGGCTCTTGGTGGGATGCTAGCAGCAATCTCTATGGCCCTCCACCAAGAATGGACCCTTTTGTTGATTGGGATTATCTATGTCTTTGAGACAAGCTCTGTTATGATGCAGGTTACCTACTTCAAACTTAGTGGTGGAAAGCGTATTTTCCGTATGACACCTGTGCATCACCATTTCGAGCTTGGAGGATTCTCAGGCAAGGGCAATCCTTGGAGCGAGTGGAAGGTTGACTTCTTCTTTTGGGGAGTTGGGCTTCTAGCAAGTCTCTTGACCTTAACCTTTTTATACCTGCTGTAAACATAACTTTTGATGACAAAATAAAACAGGATGAAGGTGATCTTCATCCTGTTTTTGTGTGTTTAAAGGTTAGTTGGAGTCATCCTTTCTTCCTTTTAACATAAAAGTGGCTGTAAGGGCTAGGCTGAGTCCTGCTAAGAAGAGGAGTGGGTTGGACGCTTCTCCTGTTGCTGGAAGTTCTTCTTTAGGAGAATGATTTCCAGCTTTAGCAAGGCTCGGACTAGCTGGAAATTGTTCAGTCTCGTGTGCCAAGGTTTCTTCATCTGAAGCACTTGGTTTTTCCTCTGTGTTAGAGCTTGTTCCAGTAGCTTGATAGACGACAGCATAGGTACTGAAATGATTAGTGATGAATTCTACCTTTCCGTCTCGAACGGTGAAATCAAGGGCTTGCAACTCCTTGGTCGGAGTAATATAGTAGACCTTTTCTACGTTAGCTGAAATAGGCAAGCGAACCAAGACAGAGCCTTTTGGCTGTACGCTATGATCTGTTGGATTTTTAAGTTGTAGGTCGTAAGCATCATAGGTCTTGCCAAAGAGTTCTTGAGCTAGGACACGTCGGCTAGAGATATGAGAAATTCCTTCTAAGTCAGTGACTCCACCAATGATTTCCACTCCAGTTTCCTTATCTTTCAAGACTTGAACTGGATAGTCAGGAAGGCTATGGGTCGGAGCGACCTGATCTCCACTGGTTCCGATAGGTTTGGTGTATTCAGGTTTTTCAACAGTAGGAGCTTCCTCTTGTCCTGCCGTTCCGATAGGGTCAGTGTATTCAGGAATTGTCACTGTAGGCGGTTCCTCTTGCCCTGCAGTCCCGATAGGCTCGGTGTATTCCGGAATGTCAACTGTTGGAGTTTCTTGTTTTCCTACAGTTCCGATAGGCTCAGTGTATTCAGGCTTTTCAACTGTAGGTGGCTCTTCTTGTCCTGCCGTTCCGATAGGGTTGGTGTATTCCGGAATTTCAACAGTAGGAGCTGGTTCGTCTCCCTTACTTGTAGTTGGCTGGCTCTCGTCAACCTTCTTCTCATCTTTTTTAGTAAAGACAGCTACGATCGGGCTACTTGTGGTAGTTCCTTGAATGGCATAAGCTTCAATTGCTTTTCCAGTTTGTCGATCAGTAGCTTCAGGGATTGGGATTTGAACTTGATTGTCTTGGATTGATAGGATAGTCTGATCTCCACTGGTAACCAGATGCGTTTCATCCACCTTACGCAAAACTAGAGGATCTTTGACACCTGGGAAGGTCACTGCGATGGCTTCCCAATCTCCAGCTGGTAGGCTTAAGGAAATGGTTTTGTCATTTTCCTTAAGAGGCGCGATGCTAGGGCTATCTAGACCAACAGCAGGGGCTTTGATGATATCAAAGGAGTCTAAAGAGATTTTCTTGCGACCTTCTGGCGAATCTGGGTCAACTTGTAATGTCAGGGTGTGCGGGCCGTCAGTAAGGTTTGTAAATTCGCCAATAAAGGCTCTCTTTTCGGTTGCACCTGAAGTGTAGAAGTCTAGACTTGTCATTTCTTTGCCATCTAGTGTAACACGTGCTCGTCCAAGGGCAAGGCTCTTCAAGCCAAAGATACGAATACCTGTCCCTGTAAAGGAAATGGTTGCCTGAGCTTCTGAAGCAGTACTTGGGTCGCTGTTGTTGATGTCAGCGTATTTTTCCGTGCCTTCGTAGAGTTCAGGGTCAGACCAGTCCTTAAACTGGGAACCATACTGGATACGCGAATCACGATCATCCATTTTTTCAATCGTATTGCCCGTTCCTGCTAGGATTTTGAAATAATCTAATGAAATTTTCGAGCGCTCACTACCACGCCCTTTGTGCTCACGTTTAACACGAAGAGTCAATGTGTGAGGTCCGTCAGACAATCCTGTGAAGCGACCGATGAGACTGCCTTTTTCAGTTGCTCCAGCAGTATGGAAGTCAAGTTCGTTGACTTCTTTGCCATCAATTTTAGCAGTGGCAAGACCTAGTTCAGACGATTTCAGTCCATAGATTTCGATACCAACGCCAGTGAAAGGAATGGTGGCAGTGATGTCTTCGTCTGTGTAGTCTCCTTTTGAAAGGTCAGCAAATTTCTCTGTTCCTCCAAATAATTCTGAGTCTGCCCAGTTTCCAAAGGCAGCTCCGTACTGGATACGGCCGTCTCGGTCGTCCATCAACTCGCTATAGGTTTCGACAGTGGCCTGTTCAGAAACTTGTGTGGCAAGCTCGCCCAGCATAGCCTTGACAGTATAGGTGTAGGCATGTTGAGGATTGAGTGATCGGTCAATAAAGTGGGTTTGATTGGTTACAAATTCTCTGGTCGCAGAGGTTTGGCCAGTTTCGTCTTTCACTTGTCTTTGGATGACATAGTGGGTAGCGCCTTCTACTTGGTTAAAGGTGAGTTCGGCAGTGACACCATTTTGTCGAACTGCTGTTAGACTGGTTACACGACCAGAGAAGTGTTCAAAGGTAATGACATCACCTTTTTGTGTTGCAAGCTGGATACGATTATCTTTAAGGATCGTTGCCTTGACTGGTTTGCCATTGACCTTGATCTGACTGGATTCGATATTTGGATAGTCTACAACTAGGTCTCCACCGACATTTGAAAGGAAGGACAAGCTTTGCAAGTTTTTATCTTTCCACTTCATGCTGACTTCAAAGTTTCCTCGAGCAACCAAGCCAGAAACCTGACCGTCTTTCCAAGCATCAGGAAGGGCAGGCAATGGCGCAATATAGCCAGTGTGTGATTGGAGAAGCATTTCTGCCATTCCACTGGTTGCTCCGAAGTTGCCATCGATTTGGAAAGGCGCGTGGGTATCCCAAAGGTTTTCTAGGGTTGAATACTTGAGCTGTTCAGCGAGCAAGCGATGAGCACGGTTACCGTCCAGCAGACGAGCCCAGAGGTTGATTTTATTGGCCTTAGACCAACCTGTACCACCATCTCCACGGTGGTTTAAAGTAGCACGAGCAGCCTCTAGGTATTCAGCCTGGTCCTTGCTAAAGAGCGTACCTGGGAAGAGACCAACTAGATGGGAAACGTGACGGTGATGATTTTCAATCCCTTCATTTGTGAATTGGGGGCTGTCCTCCTCGTACCATTCCTTGATGCGCCCCTCTTTATTGATGTGAAGTGGTTTGAGTTTGTCAAATTTAGCCTTGACCTCTGTGACTAAGTCTTGGTCGACATTCAGATGGTTGGCGACTTCCATGTAGTCGTGGAATAGCTGCCAGACTAGCGACTGGTCAAAGGTATTTCCGATGGTAATGGTCCCGTGTTCAGGTGAGTAGGATGGAGAAGATACCCAACGGTCACTGGCCTGGTCATAGTGCAAGAAGGAGTTCCAGAACTTAGCGGTTTCCTTGAGCATTGGATAAATCTTTTCTTTGAGATAGGTCTCATCCTTGGTGAATTTATAATAGTCATAGACGTTCTGCATCATCCAGGCATTAGCAGCTGGAGACCAACCCCAATAGTAATTCCAACCTGGAGTAGTCCAGCCAAATGGTGTCGCCTGGGTGTGGACCAGCCAACCATTTTCTTGTCCGTCTTTGGATTCGATACCTGCATATTCCTTGGCAGCGACGCGGCCATAATAGCGCATGTCGTCAATGTAATTGATCATTGGCTTGGCTGTTTCAGCAAGGTTGCTCATATAAGCTGGCCAATAGTTCATTTGCAAGTTGACATTGAGGTGGTAGTCAGCGTTCCAAGGTGGATTGTCTACAGCATTCCAGACTCCTTGTAGGTTGGCAGGAAGGGCATCTGTCCGATCACGAGATGAACTAATCAATAAATAACGTCCGTATTGGAAGAAGAGTTCTTCCAATTTTTGCCCTTTATCTGGGTTATAGCCTTGAAGGGCCTCTTTAGTCGTTTGATCAGTCTTGTTTCCGCCTAGATTTAGTTTAACGCGGTTAAAGAGACTTTGATAGTCCTTGATATGGGCCTTTTTAAGTGTCTCGTAGTCTTTGGCCTTAGCTGCTTCGACAATCCCTTTAACTGTTTTTTCGAGGTCAATGTCTTTTCGATAGTTGGTTTTAGGATTTTGAGCAAAGTTAGTCTTGGCGCTGAGATAGAGGGTCGCATAACTTGCGCCTGTAACGGTCAGAGTCTCATCCTGAACAGTCACCTTTCCGTCCGTTTTAATTCCTAGGTAGGATGCAAATTTGAGGCCGTTATCTTTGACAGTTCCTTTTAGAAGGATTCCATTTTCATCTGTAGTAACATGTCCGTTCTTATAGTTGGAATATTCCCAAGAGTAGTTGCCATTAGCAAGCAAGTCTTCTGTCAAACTGTTCCAAAGGGTAAAGTCAAGTGTCTTGTTTCCTTTTTTGGTCAAGTGGGTCACAGTGACATCATCAGGATAGCTGGAGAAAGTTTCGCGTTTGAAGGTGGTCCCATCTTGGGTGTAAGAAGTTGTAGTTGTGGCTTCTGTGATATCCAAACCACGATGATAATCTGTTACAGTATCTAGTCCTTTTTTCTGGTTATTGAAGACCATGAAGATATCACCAAAGGCAAGGTAACGTCCATACTGGGCGTTGTTTGGTCCAACTAGATTTTGTTCAGCTAGCTGTTTTGCTTTTTGGCGGTCTCCAACTTCGAGGGCTTTACGAATCTCCGCCAAGACCTTGTAGCGCTCCTGATAGTTCCCTCCGTTATAATCGGTGCTATCAGGTTGAGGACCTCCTGACCAGAGGGTTTTTTCGTTATACTGGATTCTTTCTTCGCCAATTAGGCCAAATACCTTGGCTCCCATTTCTCCATTTCCGACAGGAAGGGCTTGTTTTTCCCATCCATCATAGGAGGGAGCTGTTGGCTGATCGTAGTTGAGTTGATAGTTTTCTTGCTTTGTCACTGGCTGATCTGCTTTTTCAGGTTCCTTATTTTCTTTAGCTTCTACAATGGCTTCTTCACTAGCTTGACTATTTGTCGTCTGAGTCTCGTTAGCTGGCTTGCTTCCGGAAACTACTGGACTCTCGGCTAGAGACGTATTTGTAGTTTCAGTAGCTTCAGCTGCTTTGGGTTCGCTATCAGGCTTAGTGATAGCTTCGACAGAGGTTGGTTCAGTTTGCTTAACCTCAACACTGTCTGCGGCTACAGTGTGGTTGACTAGAAAAACAGCTCCCAGTAAAACAGAAGCAGTCCCAACCGTCAGCTTGCGGATGCTATAGCGACAGGATTTCTCCCAAAAGTGTTTTTTCATAAAACTCTCCTTTGTTTATCTGAAATCGCTTACATTACATGAAGCAGTTTCGTTTAATTTGTTTCTATTTATCTCCTCACCTCCCATTCTACTGGTCATCTAGCATTTGTCAAGAGGTTTTTGGTGAAAAACATATTTGATATTGCTTTTTCTTAAAATAGTAGAGAAAAGAGAGGAAGGGGGAGAATTATTCGTAATTTCATAGTTCATTCTGATTGTAAGACTAGCTTAGAATTAGTTTCCCTCCTCCCTGAAAGCGTAAAACAAACTAGTCAGAAAAGTCACTTTGTGGTATAATATAGAGGACTCAAAAAGAAACAGGAGAAAAAGAATGGACTTACTTTTAGCAATTGTCTTGATTGTGCTAGCTTTTCTAGGAGGAGCTCTTGGAGGGATGTACTTGGTTCGTAAGCAAATCGAAAAAGAATTTGCGGACAACCCACGTTTGAACGCTGAGGCAGTTCGTGCTCTCTTGAGTGCAAATGGTCAAAAACCAAGCGAAGCCAAGGTACAACAAGTTTACCACCAAATCATCCGCCAACAAAAAGCAGCCCTCGCTAACAATAAAAAGAAAAAATAAATAAGGAAAAGTCTGGGATGAAAGTTCCAGACTTCTCACTATGTTCAATAGTTCTCAAGGATAAGACTTTTTCCTTGCATTCTATTGATATTTGATTATGATTAAGAGAGAGGCAGTTGCCATTCTATCAAGCTGTCTATCCGTTCATTTAGGACGAGTAATTATGATGAACTATCAATCAGAAAAAGACTAGAAAGAAGACTGTATGGATAATCGACCAATTGGTTTTTTGGATTCGGGTGTCGGGGGCTTGACCGTTGTACGTGAGCTCATGCGCCAGCTTCCCCATGAAGAAATCGTCTATATTGGAGATTCGGCACGGGCGCCCTATGGTCCCCGTCCTGCTGAGCAAATCCGTGAATATACTTGGCAGTTGGTCAACTTTCTCTTGACCAAGGATGTCAAGATGATTGTCATTGCTTGTAATACTGCGACTGCGGTCGTCTGGGAAGAAATCAAGGCCCAACTAGATATTCCTGTCCTAGGTGTGATTTTGCCAGGAGCTTCGGCAGCCATCAAGTCTAGTCAAGGTGGGAAAATCGGGGTCATTGGAACACCCATGACGGTCCAATCAGACATCTATCGTCAGAAAATCCATGATCTGGATCCGGACTTACAGGTGGAGAGTTTGGCCTGTCCCAAGTTTGCCCCTTTGGTGGAGTCTGGTGCCCTGTCAACCAGTGTAACCAAGAAAGTCGTTTATGAAACCCTGCGTCCCTTGGTTGGAAAGGTGGATAGCCTGATTCTGGGTTGTACCCACTATCCGCTCCTTCGCCCCATCATCCAAAATGTCATGGGCCCCAAAGTTCAGCTCATCGATAGTGGGGCAGAGTGTGTACGGGATATCTCGGTTTTGCTTAACTATTTTGAAATCAATCGTAGCCGAGATGCGGGACCTCTTCAACATCGTTTTTACACAACAGCTAATAGCCAAAGCTTTGCTCAAATTGGTGAAGAATGGCTGGAAAAAGAGATTCATGTGGAGCATGTAACATTATGACAAACAAAATTTATGAATACAAGGACGACCAGGACTGGTATGTTGGTGTCTGGGATGTCTATGGAGGCATCTATAGCCTCATCAAAGATCCTCTCGAGCTTGATTTTATGGATTTGGCGCGGATTTTTCGTGATGAGGAAAATGGCTTTCCGATTACGATAACGGTGATGCGCTGGTCTTCTAACTTTCGTCTGCTCTCCTTTATCGTTGAGATTTTAAATGCCGAAGCAGGTCGCAATCTAGAAGTCATCCAACGTCAGCGAGCTCTGCTCTTGGTTGAAAATGGGCAACTCCTGCATGTAGAATTGCCTAAAGAAGGAGTCGATGTAGAAGCCTTCTTTGAAACTAGCAGGGTCAGAGAAACTCTGCTCATTGCGACTCGTAACGAGGGCAAGACCAAGGAATTCCGAGCTATTTTTGACAAGTTAGGCTACGATGTGGAAAATCTCAATGACTATCCAGATCTGCCTGAAGTAGCTGAAACAGGTATGACCTTTGAAGAAAATGCCCGCCTCAAGGCAGAAACCATTTCACAGTTAACAGGCAAGATGGTTTTGGCAGATGATTCTGGTCTCAAAGTAGATGTCCTCGGTGGCTTGCCAGGTGTCTGGTCAGCCCGTTTTGCTGGTGTGGGAGCAACTGACCGTGAAAACAATGCCAAACTCTTGCACGAATTGGCCATGGTCTTTGACCTCAAGGACCGTTCGGCTCAATTCCACACAACCCTAGTCGTAGCTAGTCCAAACAAGGAAAGCTTGGTGGTTGAAGCTGACTGGCCAGGTTATATTAACTTTGAACCCAAGGGGGAGAATGGTTTTGGTTATGATCCGCTCTTCCTTGTGGGAGAGACAGGTAAGTCAGCAGCTGAATTAACCCTTGAAGAAAAAAATAGCCAATCTCACCGCGCCTTAGCCGTTAAGAAACTTTTGGAGGTATTTCCATCATGGCAAAGCAAACCATCATTGTAATGAGTGATTCCCATGGCGATAGCTTGATTGTGGAAGAAATTCGTGATCGCTATCTGGGGAAAGTCGATGCCATTTTTCACGATGGTGACTCTGAACTCCGTCCAGACTCTCCGCTCTGGGAAGGCATCCATGTCGTCAAAGGCAACATGGACTTTTATGCTGGTTATCCAGAACGTTTGGTGACTCGACTTGGTCCGACCAAAATCATCCAGACCCATGGACACTTGTTTGATATCAATTTCAACTTTCAAAAGTTGGACTACTGGGCTCAGGAAGAAGATGCCGATATCTGTCTCTATGGTCACTTGCATGTGCCAAATGCTTGGATGGAAGGCAAGACACTCTTTTTAAATCCAGGCTCCATCAGCCAACCACGAGGGACTATCAGAGAATGTCTCTATGCCCGTGTAGAGATAGAAGACAGCTATTTCAAAGTGGACTTTTTGACACGTGACCATGAGGTTTATCCAGGCTTGTCCAAGGAGTTTACTCGATGATTGCCAAGGAATTTGAAGCATTTTTATTGGAACAGGAAGAGACTTTTCTCACCCCTGCTGAGAATCTAGCAGCCTTGATTGATACCCATAACGCTGATCATGCAATTTTGGTGCTGAGCCAAATCACCTATACCCGTATCCCTGTTGTGACCTTTGACAAACGCTTTGTCGGAACCATTGGCCTGAGAGATATTTTGGCTTATCAAATGGAGCAAGGTTTGACAGATGAACAGATGGCAATGACAGATATCGTCAATATGACCAAGACAGATGTGGCAGTTGTCGCTCCAGACTATAACATCACAGAGGTCCTCCATAAACTGGTGGATGAACCCTTCTTGCCAGTGGTAGATGATGAAGAGATTTTTCAAGGAATCATCACGCGCAAGTCTATCCTCAAGGCCGTTAATGCCCTCTTGCATGACTTTAGTAAGGAATATGAGATTCGATGCAAATGAGAGATAGGATTTCAGACTTTTTAGAGGAAAAACAGGGCTTGTCTGCCAATTCCAAGCAGTCCTATAAGTATGATCTGGAGCAATTTTTAGACATTGTGGGTGAGCGGATTTCTGAGACCAGTCTCAAGATTTACCAAGGCCAGCTAGCCAATCTAAAAATCAGCGCCCAGAAGCGGAAACTTTCGGCCTGTAACCAATTTCTCTACTTTCTCTACCAAAAAGGAGAGGTGGACAGCTTTTATCGTTTGGAATTAGCCAAACAAGCTGAAAAGCAGACTGAAAAGCCAGAACTGTTAGACCTAGAGTCTTTTTGGCAGGAAAGTAATTACCCAGAAGGACGCTTGCTGGCGCTTCTTATCTTGGAAATAGGGCTCTTACCAAGTGAGATTTTAACCCTTAAGGTTGCGGATATCAATCTGGATTTTCAGGTGTTGCGAATTAACAAGGCTTCCCAACAGAGGATTGTCACCATACCCACGACCTTGATTCCAGAGCTAGAACCCTTGATGGGACAAACCTATCTCTTTGAAAGGGGAGGGAAAGCCTATTCTCGTCAGTGGGCCTTTCGTCAGCTGGAGTCCTTTGCCAAGGAGAAAGGTTTCTCAACCTTATCAGCCCAAGCCTTGCGGGAACAGTTCATTCTAAGACAGATAGAAAACAAGGTCGATTTGTACGAAATTGCAAAAAAACTAGGATTAAAAACAGTCCTGACCTTAGAAAAATATAGATAATGGATATTAAATTAAAAGATTTTGAAGGGCCCCTGGACCTGCTCTTGCACTTGGTTTCTAAGTATCAGATGGATATTTACGATGTACCCATTACAGAAGTTATCGAACAGTATCTAGCTTATGTCTCAACTCTGCAGGCCATGCGTCTGGAAGTGACGGGCGAGTATATGGTCATGGCTAGTCAGCTGATGCTGATCAAGAGTCGCAAGCTCTTGCCAAAGGTAGCAGAAGTGACAGACTTAGAGGATGACCTAGAGCAGGACCTTCTCTCCCAAATCGAAGAATACCGCAAGTTCAAGCTCTTGGGTGAGCACTTGGAGGCTAAGCACCAAGATCGGGCCCAGTACTATTCCAAAGCGCCAACAGAGTTGATTTACGAGGATGCGGAGCTTGTGCATGACAAGACGACCATTGACCTCTTTTTGGCTTTTTCAAATATTCTAGCCAAGAAAAAAGAGGAATTCGCTCAGAATCACACGACCATTTTGCGGGATGAGTATAAGATTGAGGATATGATGGTCATCGTAAAAGAGTCCTTGACTGGACGAGACCAGTTGCGCTTGCAGGATTTGTTCAAGGAAGCCCAGAATGTTCAAGAGGTTATTACCCTCTTTTTGGCAACCCTAGAGTTAATCAAAACTCAGGAACTGATCCTCGTTCAAGAGGAGAGTTTCGGAGATATCTATCTCATGGAAAAGAAGGAAGAAAATCAAGAGGCACAAAGCTAGACTTGATAGAGAGGAAAGATGAGTACTTTAGCAGAAATAGAAGCGCTCTTGTTTGTAGCAGGTGAAGATGGGATTCGAGTTCGTCAGTTGGCTGAACTACTCTCACTTCCACCGACAGGCATCCAACAGAGTTTAGAAAAATTAGCCCAGAAGTATGAAAAAGACCAAGATTCGAGCTTGTCCCTGATCGAGACAGGTGGTGCATACAGATTGGTCACCAAGCCTCAATTTGCAGAGATTTTGAAGGAATACTCCAAGGCGCCTATCAACCAGAGTTTGTCTCGGGCTGCTCTTGAGACCTTGTCCATCATTGCCTACAAGCAGCCTATCACGCGGATAGAAATTGATGCTATTCGTGGGGTCAACTCGAGTGGAGCCTTGGCAAAGTTGCAGGCTTTTGAATTGATAAGAGAAGATGGGAAAAAAGAAGTTCTTGGGCGCCCAAACCTTTATGTAACTACGGATTATTTCCTAGATTACATGGGAATTAACCATTTGGAAGAACTGCCAGTGATTGATGAGCTTGAGATTCAAGCCCAAGAAAGCCAATTATTTGGTGAAAGGATAGAAGAAGATGAGAATCAATAAGTATATTGCCCACGCAGGTGTGGCCAGTAGGAGAAAAGCAGAAGAGTTGATCAAGCAAGGCTTGGTAACCGTCAACGGACAGGTAGTACGTGAACTCGCAACCACCATCAAGTCTGGTGACAAGGTCGAAGTTGAAGGTCAGCCTATCTACAACGAAGAAAAGGTATACTATCTGCTTAATAAACCACGTGGAGTGATTTCCAGTGTGACAGACGACAAGGGACGCAAGACTGTTGTGGACCTCTTGCCCAATGTCAAAGAGCGCATCTACCCAGTTGGACGTTTGGACTGGGATACATCAGGTGTCTTGATTTTGACCAATGATGGTGATTTTACGGATGAGATGATTCACCCCCGTAATGAGATTGACAAGGTCTATGTCGCGCGTGTTAAAGGTGTGGCCAATAAGGATAATCTCCGTCCCTTGACCCGTGGCCTTGAGATTGATGGCAAGAAAACCAAGCCAGCTGTCTATGAGATTCTCAAAGTGGATCCAGTCAAAAATCGCTCTGTGGTACAGTTGACTATCCATGAAGGACGCAACCATCAGGTTAAAAAGATGTTTGAAGCCGTCGGTCTTCAAGTGGATAAGTTGTCTCGGACACGTTTTGGACACTTAGACTTGACAGGTCTTCGTCCAGGAGAATCCCGTCGCCTTAATAAAAAAGAAATCAGCCAACTACACACTATGGCTGTAACCAAGAAATAATGAAACAAATCTTAATAGCGCCAGTACGCTTTTACCAACGTTTTATCTCACCAGCCTTTCCACCCTCTTGTCGCTTTGAGCCTACTTGTTCCAACTACATGATTCAGGCTATTGAAAAACATGGCTTTAAGGGTGTCTTGATGGGGTTGGCTCGAATTTTCCGATGCCATCCTTGGTCGCCAATAGGAAAAGATCCTGTCCCAGACCACTTTTCCCTCAGACGAAATCATAAATAAAACGAATTACAATGGTGATTCGTTTTTTTCATAAGCAGTTTCAAGTTGGAATGATGATTTCCACTACCCTTCTCCTATAAAAAGTGGTAAAATGGAGGACAGAAAGAAGGAACTGATATGACAACATTATTTTCAAAAATCAAAGAAGTAACAGAGCTTGCTGCAATCTCAGGTCATGAAGCGCCTGTCCGGACTTATCTTCGTGAAAAGTTGACACCGCACGTGGATGAAGTAGTGACAGATGGCTTGGGTGGTATTTTTGGTATCAAGCATTCGGAAGCTACCGATGCACCCCGTGTTTTGGTCGCTTCTCACATGGATGAAGTTGGTTTTATGGTCAGCGAGATTAAGCCAGATGGTACCTTCCGTGTCGTTGAAATCGGTGGCTGGAACCCTATGGTGGTTAGTAGCCAACGCTTTAAACTCTTTACTCGTGATGGTCGTGAAATTCCTGTGATTTCAGGCTCTGTTCCTCCACATTTGACACGTGGAACAGGTGGACCAACCATGCCAGCTATTTCGGATATCATTTTTGATGGTGGTTTTGTGGACAAGGCTGAGGCAGAAAGTTTTGGAATCCGTCCTGGTGACACGATTGTCCCTGATAGTACAGCTATCTTGACAGCCAATGAAAAAAATATCATCTCTAAAGCTTGGGACAACCGCTACGGTGTTCTTATGGTTAGCGAACTAGCTAAAGCCTTGTCAGGTCAAAAACTGGGAAATGAGCTCTATCTTGGTTCTAACGTCCAAGAAGAGGTCGGTCTTCGTGGTGCTCATACTTCTACAACTAAGTTTGACCCAGAAGTCTTTCTCGCAGTTGACTGCTCACCTGCTGGTGATGTCTATGGTGGCCAAGGCAAGATTGGGGATGGAACCTTGATTCGCTTCTACGATCCAGGTCACTTGCTCCTCCCAGGTATGAAGGATTTCCTTTTGACAACAGCTGAAGAAGCTGGCATCAAGTACCAATACTACTGTGGAAAAGGTGGAACAGACGCTGGCGCAGCTCATCTGAAAAATGGTGGTGTACCATCTACAACTATCGGTGTCTGTGCCCGTTATATCCATTCTCACCAAACTCTCTACGCGATGGATGACTTCCTAGAAGCCCAAGCTTTCTTGCAAGCCTTGGTGAAAAAATTGGACCGTTCAACGGTTGATTTGATTAAAAATTATTAAACATAAGGGAGGTGGTCAGGATGGCAGAACCAAACCTAGAAAGCCTTATAAGAGATCTCTACAACCATGCTCGTCAGGGTTTGAGTGAAGATTTAGTTGCTGCTCTCCTAGAGACTGCTAAAAAACTGCCTACCACTAATGAGCAATTATTAGCAGTCCGTCTCTCAGGACTTGTCAATCGTGAATTGCTCACTAATCCCAGACACCCAGCACCTGAATTGATCAATTTGGCGCGCTTTATCAAAAGAGAAGAAGCCAAGTACAGAGGCACTGCAGTTTCTGCTATTATGTTTGGAGAGCTCTTTAAAATGCTTTGATTCCACTGTGAATCAAAGTATTTTTTATATGTCAGAAAAGACATTCTTGATTAAGAGAAAAAGCCATCCTATTCAGGATAGCTTTTTGGTTATTAGATTTGTTCAGCGATGACCTTTTCAGCTAGGTTCATAGCGTGGTCAGATACACGAGTGTAGTGAGAAATGATGTCGATAAAGTTGACCCCAGCTTGTGTTGAGCACTCACCCTTGTTAAGGCGTTTGATGTGGGTTTTTCTGAGAATGCGTTCCATATTGTTGATTTCTTTATGGCGTTCAATCAGACTTTGAGCTTTTTCGATATCATTGTTTTCCACACTATCAAGGGCATCTTTGATAAATGCAGTTGTTGCTTCATAAATCTCAGCTAACTCCTCCAAAGCTGCTTCAGAGAAATGAACATCCTTGCGTTGGAGGTAGTCTGTTAGGTTGAGCAAGCCTTCTGCGTGGTCCCCAATCCGTTCCAAATCACGAGATGAATCAAGGATGTTAGTCAACACTTCGCTTTCCTTTTGGCTCAAGGATTCGCTTGAAAGTCTGATGAGGTAACGAGTGAGTTTTTCATCAATGGTGTTGATGGCTTCCTCTGTCTTGTGCCCTTTTTCAGCTACCTTTTCATCCAAACCGATGATATAGTTATAAGAAAGGTCAAAAGCTTTGGCTGCATAGTTCCCCAAGTGCAAGAGTTCTTTTTTAGCATTTCCAAGAGCGATAGAAGGAGATTGTTGGATAAGTTGTTCGTCGAGATAAAGGGGCTCGTACTTGACAACCTCGTCTTCACCAGGGATGAGCTTAGTTACAAAATAGGCCAAGGCTCCGATGAATGGAAATTGTACAATGGTGTTACTTACGTTAAAGGCACCGTGCGAGAAGGCAATCGTCATCTCAGGTGAGAGGTGAAGGAGTGCCTGGAAGTACTCGATCATAGCAGTGAAGGGGCCTAATAAGATTAAGCAAAGAATAGTCCCTAGAACGTTAAAGGTAACGTGGGTTGCTGCAACGCGCTTTGCAGAGACATTGGCTCCAGCTGCCGCGATGATAACGGTTAGGGTTGTTCCGATATTATCCCCGAAGAGAACTGGTAGTGAACCTTTAAGGTCAAGGAAGTTACCTGCATAGAGTCCTTGTAGAATCCCGATAGTTGCAGAAGAGGCCTGAATGAGGACGGTAATCACCGCACCAGCTACCACTCCTAAAATAGGATTTTGCCCCAAGGTTACCATATATTCCTTGAATTGTGGTAAATCTTTAAGCGGGCTCATACCGGCACTGATGAGGTTGAGGGCGTAGAAGATTCCCCCGACACCAAAAAGGATGCGCCCGATATTATTTGCTGTTCGATTTTTTGTAAAGAAGAGGAACATGGTTCCAAGGAAAATCAAGGGCAAAGCATACTCACCCAGTTTGAAACCGATGATAAAGGAAGTAACAGTGGTTCCAATATTGGCTCCCATGATAATTCCGATAGCTTGTCTAAGAGTTAGAAGACTAGCGCTGACCAGCCCAACCGTGATAACTGTAACCCCTGTACTTGACTGAATGAGGGCAGTCACGACAATCCCGACTAGGACACCTAAAAAGGGATTGCTGGTATACTTGTCAATGTAAAAACGAAGGCGATCTCCAGCAGCTTGTTGCAAACCGTCTCCCATGGTCTTGATACTGTATAAAAACAGTCCTAGACCTCCTAAAAAGTGAAATAAAATTTCCTGCCAATTAATGGACATTTCTTTTTCCTCCGAAAAATAATCGCGGAATTTCTCCTATTCTATTTTAAAGGATAAAAGTAAATCCCACAAGTGTTTTCTTGATATTTTAGTAAGAAATCGCTAACTTTTTTAAATTTCTTCCTTAAATAGAGTTCTTACCTCAAGTATAAATGCCTGCAAGGATTATATCCAAATTAAACTGTTTCTTATCCTAGTTATAGTTTTTTTATCAAAAAGATTGACAACGTTTTCATGTGAGATAGAATGAAGATAATCCTGTTCTGATGCTTGATTGTGGGAACAGTTACTTTTTTTGTTCTATTAGGAGGATAAGATGAAAGATCTATTTTTTGAAAAACGTTGCCGTTACAGTATTCGTAAGTTGTCAATCGGGGCTTGTTCCTTGATGATTGGTTCAGCTCTATTTGCGAGCCCAGCTCTTGCGGAACAGGTCGCTGTCCCTGAAACAGCTGCAAACACGAGCGCTCAAGTTACAAGTGCGAGTGAAACAGCTAAACCAAACACCGCAGCTATCGAAAAACAATTATCGGAAACTGAAAACAAAGTAGCTGAGCAACCAATTTCAGAAAACACTCCAGCAATAACGGATCTGGTTAATGAAAAAGAAGAAGCGAAGCCAGCTCTGACAGAAAAAGCTGAAAAACCTGCTCAACCAACTGAAAAAGAAGAAGTCAAACCAGAGGGGGCTTCTCAAGTAGCTGACAATAAAGCAGATAAACCGACTCTAGCAGACGTTCCTAAAAACGAAGAAAAGAGTCTCCGACCAAAAGAAATCAAATTTGATACATGGGAAGATTTGTTGAAATGGGAACCGGGTGCGCGTGAGGATGATCCCATTAACCGTTCTTCTGTTGAACTCGCTAAGCGCCACAGAGGTCAGTTGGTTAACGAAAAAGCAAGCAGAAGAGCCAAGGTTCAGGCGCTAGCGAATACCAACTCAAAGGCTAAAGACCACGCTTCTGTTGGTGGCGAAGAATTCAAGGCCTATGCTTTTGACTACTGGCAATACTTGGATTCAATGGTCTTCTGGGAAGGCCTAGTCCCTACTCCAGATGTCATTGATGCAGGCCACCGCAACGGAGTTCCCGTTTATGGAACACTTTTCTTCAACTGGTCAAATAGCATTGCCGACCAAGAAAAATTTGCGGCTGCCTTAAAGCAAGATGAAGATGGCACTTTCCCAATTGCACGCAAACTCGTTGATCTCGCTAAGTACTATGGATTTGATGGTTACTTCATTAACCAAGAAACAACGGGGGAATTGGTAGAACCTCTTGGTGAAAAGATGCGCCAATTCATGCTCTATACAAAAGAATACGCAGCCAAAGTCAACCATCCAATCAAGTATGCTTGGTACGATGCCATGACCTACAAATATGGTCGTTACCACGAGGATGGTCTTGGTGATTACAACTACCAGTTTATGCAAAAAGAAGGAGACAAGGTCCCTGCGGATCAATTCTTTGCTAACTTCAACTGGAATAAGGAAAAGAATGACCATTCTGTAGAGATGGCAAAATGGCTAGAACGTAGCCAATATGATGTCTTTGCAGGCTTGGAATTGCAACAAGGTGGTTCTTATAAGACCAAAGTCAAATGGGATGCCCTCTTAGATGAAAAAGGCAAGTTGCGTTTGTCACTTGGACTCTTTGCACCAGATACGATTACCAGTCTAGGAAAAACAGGCGAAGACTACCACAAGAACGAAGACATCTTCTTTACAGGTTACCAAGGAGATCCGACAGCTCAAAAACCAGCGGACAAAGAGTGGTATGGGATTGCCAATTTAGTTGCTGACCGTACACCAGCAGTAGGTCGAACCTTCACTACCTCTTTTAATACAGGTCATGGTAGAAAATGGTTTGTAGACGGCAAAGTTTCTAAGGATTCTGAGTGGAACTACCGTTCGGTTTCAGGTGTCTTACCAACATGGCGTTGGTGGCAGACTTCGACGGGGGGAAAACTCCATGCAGAATATGATTTTACAGATGCCTATAATGGTGGGAACTCCCTTAAATTCTCAGGTGATGTAGCTGGCAAGACGGACCAGGATGTGAGACTTTATTCTACTAAGCTAGAAGTAACAGAGAAAACCAAACTTCGTGTTGCCCACAAGGGAGGAAAAGGCTCGAAAGTTTATATGGCCTTCTCTACGACTCCAGATTACAAATTTGAGGATGCAGACGCATCGAAAGAACTGACTCTTTCTGATAACTGGACAAATGAAGAATTTGACCTTGGCTCACTAGCAGGTAAAACCATCTATGCAGTCAAACTCTTCTTCGAACATGAAGGAGCTGTAAAAGATTATCAGTTCAACTTAGGTCAATTAACAATTTCAGACAATCACCAAGCACCACAAGCGCCGACGGGACTTTCTGTTGTGAAACAATCTCTCAAGAATGCCCAAGAAGCTGAAGCGGTGGTCCAGTTTGCGGGTAACCAAGATGCAGATTTCTATGAAGTCTACGAAAAAGATGGGGATAACTGGCGTTTGTTAACAGGATCATCTGCTTCCACTATCTACTTGCCAAAAGTTAGCCGTTCTGCTAATGCGACTGGTACAACACAAGAATTAAAAGTCGTTGCAGTTGGTAAAAATGGACTTCGTTCTGAGGCGGCGACAGCATCCTTTAACTGGGGGATGACAGTTCAGGATACGACTCTCCCAAGACCTTTAGCTGAAAATATTGTTCCAGGTGCAACGGTTATTGGTAGCACTTTCCCAAATACTGAAGGTGGAGAAGGCATTGAAGGTATGTTGAACGGTACCATTACTAGCTTGTCAGATAAGTGGTCTTCAGCTCAGTTGATCGGTAGTGTGGATATTCGTTTGACCCAACCACGTCGTGTTGTTAGATGGGTCATGGATCATGCGGGAGCTGGTGGTGAGTCTGTTAACGACGGTTTGATGAACACCAAGGACTTTGATCTTTACTACAAGGATACAGATGGTGAGTGGAAACTAGCTAAGGAAGTCCGTGGCAATAAAGCGCACGTTACGGATATCACTCTTGACAAACCAATCACCGCCCAAGACTGGCGTTTGCATGTCATTACATCTGATAACGGAACACCTTGGAAGGCCATTCGTATCTACAACTGGAAGATGTACGAAACCTTGGACACAGAAAGTCAAAATATTCCAATGGCTAAGGTAGCTGCCCGTTCACTTGGAAACCATCAAGTTCAACTAGGCTTCTCTGATGTTCCAGCAGGCGCGACCATCACCGTTTACGACAAGGCAGATTCACAAACACCAATTGCAACTTTGAAGTCTGAAAATGGTGGCGACCTAGCAACAGCACCATTAGCCTTTGACAAGCAACCAAATCTCCTCTATTATCGTACCCAACTACCTGGCAAAGAAATCAGTAACACCTTGGCAGTAGCGATTCCGCAGGATGAAAGAAAAATTAAATCTGTTAGTCTTGAAAAAGGACCTAAGAAGATAGTTTATAAAGAAGGAGAAAAACTGGACCTCAGAGGCGGAACACTCCGCGTTCAATACGAAGGGGGACAAGCTGACGAGCTGATTAACCTTACTCACTCAGGTGTGACGGTATCTGGGTACGACGCTCATCAAAAAGGGGAACAGAAGCTCACAGTCAGCTATCTTGGACTTCCAGTAAGCGGTGACTTGAAGGTACAAGTAACAGGTCAAGATGAAGGGAAGCCGAAAGAAGTAGCAGGTCTGTATATTACTCAGAAACCGAAAACGGACTATCTAGTAGGAGAACAACTGGATCTTGCAGAAGGTCGCTTCGGCGTTCTCTATGATGATGAGACAGAAGAGACTCACAGCTTTACTGATAAAGGTGTTGAAATTACGGGATACGATGCTCAAAAGACTGGTCGTCAGACCTTGACCTTGCATTACAAGGGGCACACCGCTGAGTTTGATGTTTTGGTTTCTCCAAAAGCAGCTGTCAATGATGAGTACCTCAAACAAGAAATCACTGCTGCCAAAGGCCGTCAGTCAACCCTTGCCTACACCTTCTCAAGTGAGGACAAACAAGAAGCGTTAGTAGAGAAGCTCAATGCTGCGAAAGCTGTTGCTGAAAACCATGATGCCAGTCAGGAAGAAGTCAACAAAGCCTTGAATGAATTGAAACAAGCTGGAGCGGACTTGGATGGAAATCAACGTTATCAAACTGCTAGAGAAGAATTGGAAGGCTTGCTCGAATCCGTCCGTGAAAAAGATTCTCAAGATGAGTTGATTGCCCAAGCTGAAGCTTTGTTAGCTCTACAAAATCCAACTCCACAAGCTTTTGTGGACATGAAAGAAAAGCTGAATAAGAAACTAGCTCCTGCAGAAGAAAGTCACCACGTTGGCAGCATGGATCCTAACGAAGGAGCTCCTACAGTAGAGGCTTTGCCTGAACTGGTTGTTGAAACAGAAACAAAATCCTTTGAACGCCAAGAACGTGATACTCCAGACCTTCTTAAAGGTCAACGTCGTCTTGTTCAAGCTGGAGTCGAGGGTCAAATCCGTCACCTAATCGAAGTAGATACCCAGGGTAATCGCACTCTTCGCTCAACAGAAGTCCTGAAAGAAACTCTTCCAGAAATTGTTGAAATTGGTACAAAAGTTCTGTCAAGCAACCAACCGGCCGAGGGAGTAAAAGACCTAGTTTTAGAAGTTCCGAAACTAGAAATTGAAGAGGATACAGTTGTCTTCAATCGTCAAGAGCGACCAAATGCAAGTCTTCTAAAAGGTCAACGTCAACTTGTCCAAAAAGGAGAGGAAGGTCAAATTCGTCGTCTTGTAGAAGTAGATGCTCAAGGCAAACGGACCCTTCGTTCGACTGAAGTTGTCAAGGAAGCTCTCCCAGAAATTACCGAAGTTGGAACGAAAGAAGTGGCGCCAAGTCCAGATAAACCTCATGCTGATACCCTCTCTAAAGAGCAAAAGGGACTTCCAGTTACACCAAGTACAAATGCTCCAACTGCAGAAGTGCCTGTCAAAGGTGAAGCTGCAAGCAAACAACTGCCAAATACAGGAGTAGAAACAGATGCTAGTCTAGTAGCGCTTGGACTTCTTGGAGTTTTAAGTGCTTATGGACTTGTAGTTTGGAAGAAAAAAGAAGATTAAGCGACTCAAGATTTCTTGATTCGTTTGATGGAAAAATAAAAAAAGATTTGATTCTAACTAGAATCAAATCTTTTTTGAGTTTAAGAAGTGAAAATCTTGTTGGGGATTTAAAATGCGTTCCAAATGAATAGGAAGATAAAAATACAACCCCAAGCGTTGCCTGTTCTCTTTTGAATGATGAGCATACCATAAATCAAGATAAAAACAGACAAGGCCTCTACAATGGCATGGAGATGAAAGCCAATCATCCCATGGATCATCAGACAGATTAGAGCACAAGTTAGGGCTCCGTAATCAAGCCAAGTATGATGTGATGGAAAGCGACAGTTGATTTTGTTTGCAATGACAACATAATTAAAACCTTCCCAGAATCCCCAAACAAGAGCAGTGAAGAGAAAGCCCAAGACATTTGTAGGGAAAGGACTTGTGAGAATTTCTTTGGCAATGAGGATGGATTGAAAAGGGAGATAGGAATGAATCTACCCTCTACTGATGAGAAAAAGAAGTAAGGGGAGACAGATAGTAGCCGTCTGAATGAGGGTTGGGAGGAAGTGTTTAGCTAGCAAACCATATTGTTTCCAGCTTTCTTTTCTTCGAATCATTACCACGCTCGTCCCCAATCCAGCAACACAAAACTGAAGAGTTGCGAGAAAAAGAAGACGAATCCAGATAGGAAACTCTGTTTGGTGAGAGAAATCAAGTATTTGTTTTTGGAAAAGGGCATATCCTATAAACGAAAGAATTGTCAAAATGGCAATGATATTGAGGTCTTGATCGGCTTCTTTTTGCTTAACTGTTAGAGTATTTTTCATCATTTAGAGCTCCTTATCTTATCTCTTATTATAAAATAATAAGAAATAAAGGGCAATAAAGAACAAGAAAAGTTTAGGGTTTTTCTATCTCTTTTGCTGATTTTGTGATATAATTAACACGTATAAAAAAAGAAGGAGTCATATCTAATGGCAAAATTGACTGTTAAAGACGTTGACTTGAAAGGGAAAAAAGTTCTCGTTCGTGTTGACTTCAACGTTCCTGTTAAAGATGGCGTGATTACCAATGACAACCGTATCACTGCAGCTCTTCCAACTATCAAGTACATCCTTGAACAAGGTGGACGTGCAATCCTCTTCTCTCACCTTGGACGTGTAAAAGAAGAAGCAGACAAAGAAGGTAAATCACTTGCTCCTGTAGCTGCTGACTTGGCTGCTAAATTGGGACAAGAAGTTAAATTTATCCCAGGTGTTACACGCGGTGCTGAATTGGAAGCCGCTGTTAACGCTCTTGAAGATGGACAAGTTCTCTTGGTTGAAAACACTCGTTTCGAAGATGTTGATGGCAAGAAAGAATCTAAAAACGATCCTGAACTTGGTAAATACTGGGCATCACTTGGAGATGGCATCTTCGTAAACGATGCATTCGGTACAGCTCACCGTGCACACGCATCTAACGTTGGTATCTCAGCAAACGTTGAAAAAGCAGTTGCTGGATTCCTTCTTGAAAACGAAATTGCCTACATCCAAGAAGCGGTTGAAGCTCCAGAACGTCCATTCGTGGCTATCCTTGGTGGTTCAAAAGTTTCAGACAAGATCGGTGTTATCGAAAACTTGCTTGAAAAAGCTGATAAAGTCCTTATCGGTGGTGGGATGACTTACACATTCTACAAAGCGCAAGGTATCGAAATCGGTAACTCACTTGTAGAAGAAGACAAATTGGATGTCGCTAAAGCTCTTCTTGAAAAAGCAAACGGTAAATTGATCTTGCCAGTTGACTCAAAAGAAGCAAACGCATTTGCGGACTATACTGAAGTGAAAGACACTGAAGGTGAAGCAGTTGATCCAGGCTTCCTTGGATTGGATATCGGTCCTAAATCTATCGCTAAATTCGACGAAGCTTTGACTGGTGCGAAAACAGTTGTATGGAACGGACCTATGGGTGTATTTGAAAACCCTGACTTCCAAGCTGGTACAATCGGTGTGATGGATGCTATCGTGAAACAACCAGGCGTGAAATCAATCATCGGTGGTGGTGACTCAGCTGCCGCAGCGATCAACCTTGGTCGCGCAGACAAGTTCTCATGGATCTCTACTGGTGGTGGAGCATCAATGGAACTTCTTGAAGGTAAAGTATTGCCAGGATTGGCTGCACTTACAGAAAAATAATCTTTCGTAAATGAAACGATGAAAAGAGGAACTTTGTTTCCTCTTTTTCTTGTAGCTTGAATTAAAAACGTTTCCGATTGATTTTGGCTCATAAAATCAACTAAATTATGATAAAATGGAAATAGAAAGTTGAGATTATGGGTTATTTTAAAAAATATAAATTTGATAAGTCACAGTTCAAGCTTGGTCTACGAACCTTTAAAACCGGAATTGCTGTTTTTCTAGTTCTCTTAATCTTTGGTTTTTTTGGCTGGAAGGGACTGCAAATCGGGGCTTTGACAGCGGTCTTCAGTCTACGAGAAAGTTTTGATAAGAGCGTCCATTTTGGAACTTCGCGTATCTTAGGAAACAGTATCGGAGGTTTTTACGCCCTTGTCTTTTTCCTTTTAAATACCTTATTTCAAGAAGCCTTTTGGGTAACCTTATTAGTTGTGCCAATTTGCACCATGTTAACCATTATGACAAATGTTGCCATGAACAACAAGGCAGGAGTTATTGGTGGTGTAGCGGCTATGTTAATCATTACTCTATCAATACCGAGCGGAGAAACATTTTTGTACGTGTTTGCTCGTGTATTTGAAACTTTTATGGGTGTTTTTGTGGCAATACTCGTAAATTATGATATTGATCGCTTCAGAAATCTTTTTGAGAAAAAAAGAAAATAATGTTATATTTTGTGACATTATCAATTGACGTATGTCTTTTTTTAGACTATAATAGACAGAAAGAAGGAAATTGTAAATGAAGGAAAGAGAATTTCGCCGAAATATGGCTGTTTTTCCTATCGGCAGTGTGATGAAGTTGACCGATCTATCGGCGCGTCAGATTCGTTATTATGAAGATCAAGAGTTGATAAAGCCTGATCGAAACGAAGGGAACCGTCGCATGTATTCTTTGAATGACATGGATCGTTTGCTTGAAATCAAAGATTATATCTCTGAAGGTTTCAATATCGCTGCCATTAAGAAGAAATATGCTGAACGTGAGGCGAAATCCAAGAAAGCAGTGAGCCCAACGGAAGTGCGTCGTGCGCTTCATAATGAGCTCCTCCAACAGGGACGCTTTGCTTCAGCACAGTCGCCTTTTGGTCGCGGTTAGGCAACCGCAAGTAGTCATACATTAAGGAGAAAAACCATGCCAATCACAGCTGCAGATATTCGTCGTGAAGTCAAGGAAAAAAATGTTACCTTTATTCGTCTCATGTTTTCAGATATTCTGGGAACCATGAAAAACGTCGAAATTCCTGCTACAGATGAACAGTTAGACAAGGTCTTGTCAAATAAAGCCATGTTTGATGGCTCTTCTATTGAAGGTTTTGTACGTATTAATGAGTCAGATATGTACTTGTACCCAGACTTGGATACATGGACAGTCTTTCCTTGGGGAGATGAAAACGGAAGTGTTGCAGGTTTGATCTGTGATGTCTATACAACAGAAGGTGAGCCCTTTGCAGGTGACCCTCGTGGTAATTTGAAGCGTGCGCTTCGTCATATGGAAGAAGTAGGATTCAAATCCTTCAACCTTGGGCCAGAACCAGAATTCTTCCTCTTTAAGCTGGATGAAAATGGCGATCCAACTCTTGAGGTAAATGACAAGGGTGGCTACTTCGACTTGGCCCCTACTGACCTTGCAGACAATACGCGTCGTGAAATCGTAAATGTCTTGACCAAAATGGGATTTGAAGTAGAAGCGAGTCACCACGAGGTTGCGGTTGGACAACATGAAATTGACTTCAAGTATGATGAAGTCCTCCGTGCCTGTGATAAGATTCAAATCTTTAAACTCGTTGTTAAAACCATTGCTCGCAAACATGGTCTTTATGCTACCTTTATGGCGAAACCAAAATTTGGTATTGCTGGATCAGGTATGCACTGCAATATGTCCTTGTTTGATGCAGAAGGAAATAATGCCTTCTTTGATCCAAATGATCCAAAAGGAATGCAGTTGTCTGAAACGGCCTACCATTTCCTTGGTGGTTTGATCAAGCATGCTTATAACTATACTGCCATCATGAACCCAACAGTTAACTCATACAAACGTTTGGTTCCAGGTTATGAAGCGCCTGTTTACATTGCTTGGGCAGGTCGTAACCGCTCTCCGCTAGTTCGTGTACCGGCTTCACGTGGTATGGGAACTCGTCTTGAGTTGCGTTCGGTAGACCCAATGGCAAACCCATACATCGCGATGGCAGTTCTTTTGGAAGTTGGTTTGCACGGTATTGAAAATAAAATCGAAGCACCAGCTCCGATTGAAGAAAATATCTACATCATGACAGCAGAAGAGCGTAAGGAAGCTGGTATTACAGACCTTCCATCAACTCTTCACAACGCTTTGAAAGCTCTGACTGAAGATGAAGTTGTCAGAGCGGCTCTTGGAGAACATATCTATACTAGTTTCCTTGAAGCCAAACGAATCGAATGGGCAAGTTATGCAACCTTCGTTTCACAATGGGAAATTGATAATTATTTAGATCTTTACTAATACTAATATAGAAGAAAGATTGCCTGAGGGCGGTCTTTTTTTCTTGAAATTTATATCGCGATGTGATATATTTTATATAACGAAGTGCGATATATCGAACTGCATTGGAGGTGGTTGTAAATGGAATTAGCAGATAAGATCAGGCGTGTTTACCTTCCCATGACGGAAACGGGCTTTTATATCTTGTTTTGTCTACAGAAGGAGAACCATGGATATGGTATCACACAAAAGGTCAAGGAGATGACAGATTCGCAAGTCCTAATTAGTCCTGGTACTATGTATGGAACCTTGTCAAAAATGGAAAAGGATGGCTTGATTTCCTTTGTCCGAGAAGAGGAGAAACGGAAAATTTATCAGATAACAGATTTGGGACGAAAAGTCTTAGATATTGAATTGAAACGTATTGAACGGCTCTACAGAAACAGTCGGGAGGAAGGATGATGGAAAAGAAGGTTGTATATCGGATATCTACAATTGCAGATTATGATAGAGAGGCTTTATACCTTGGGGAAATGCATACTAAGGGCTGGAAACTTAGGAAAGTAAGCTATTCTATCTTATTGTTTGTGGTTAAGTATACCTTTGAAAAATGTCAGCCTGAGCAAGCGTCTTATCAGTTGGACTTTTACCCAATGAAAAAATCAGAGAGAGCCTCCTATTTACAATTATTTAAAGACTGTGGCTGGGAGCATATTACAGACTTTAATGGTTTTTCCTACTTTAGAAAAGCACATTCTGAAATTGAATCGGATGCAGAATTTGAAATTTATAATGACGTGGCCGGGAAGTTAGCTGTGGTCAAACGGATTTTAATAATGCGGATGCTTCCTATTTTGCTTCTCTTTTTAGCTCTACTACCGGTTTTCTCAAAGTTTGTCAGTGGAGGTAGTTCTTTCAGTTGGGAAGTATTTTTGATTTTCATAATAGATTATGTTTTATTGATAGTTTTTGCGATTCAGATTTCTTATATTTTTTGGAGATTGTTCCAAAAGTGGAAAGAATTATCTGATAGTTGAAACAATACTTGTTTTCTGATTTGGAGGTCAGGCAATGAATAGCAAAGTACAATTTCGGATTTTCACAATTGTTGATTTGGACAAGGAAGAAGAATATTTGCATGAGATGCACTTGAAAGGTTGGAGGTATAAAACTAACCGTTTTGGTTTTTTCTATTTTGAACAATGCCAACCAGATGATGTCATCTATCATATCTATGATTCTCGCAATCTTAAAAAGTGTAAGCATGAACTGCAAGATTTTAGAAATAGAGGTTGGGAATCGATAGAAACAGGTTTTTGTTCAATTCTTCGTAAATCATCTTCTGATTTACTTCCGGAGGATCAAGTCTATATGAATAAGGGGCTCAGATGGGAAGTTATGCGATATAGACTTCGTTCCTGTACAGCTGCTTTCTCAGGTGGTCTTGTTGTTTGTATGAGTTTATTTAGAGAAGATCTTTCTATGTCTTTCTTTATTATTTTCGTTTTATACGCTTGCTTAATCTCTTATCTAATCTATGGTTCTTTCAGACTTAAAAGGAAATACCAAGTGGATGAAAAGTGAGATTCTAGGTCTTCAGACTGATTTTTAGCACTCTTGGCAAAAGAGTGCTAATTTTTTGAGTTTTTGTCTTGACATTCTCTTCTAAGGGTGTATAATAGAATCATGAGTTAGCACTTAGGTGTGTCGAGTGCTAACTGATCAGACAGAGAGGAGTGATGGGATGGTTACAGAGCGTCAGCAGGATATTTTAAATCTGATCATTGACATCTTTACCAAAACGCACGAACCTGTCGGATCCAAAGCCTTGCAAGAGTCTGTTAACTCTAGCAGTGCAACCATTCGTAATGATATGGCGGCTTTAGAAAAGCAAGGTCTGCTTGAGAAAGCTCATACTTCAAGTGGTCGGATGCCAAGTGTTGCTGGTTTTCAGTACTATGTGAAACACTCACTGGATTTCGACAGACTAGCTGAAAATGAGGTTTATGAGATTGTCAAAGCCTTTGATCAGGAATTCTTCAAACTGGAGGATATTCTACAAGAGGCTGCTAATCTACTAACAGACTTGAGTGGTTGTACGGTAGTGGCACTAGATGTTGAGCCCAGCAGACAACGGTTGACAGCCTTTGATATCGTTGTTTTAGGACAACATACAGCCTTGGCAGTATTTACCTTAGACGAATCGCGAACGGTTACCAGTCAGTTTCTGATTCCAAGGAACTTCTTGCAGGAGGATTTGCTGAAGCTTAAGGCAATCATTCAGGAACGTTTCCTAGGTCACACCGTTCTAGATATTCACTACAAGATTCGGACGGAGATTCCACAGATTATCCAGCGTTACTTTACAACAACGGACAATGTCATCGATCTCTTTGAACACATCTTTAAGGGAATGTTCAACGAAAACATTGTGGTGGCGGGCAAGGTCAATCTTTTGAATTTTGCCAATCTCGCTGCCTATCAGTTCTTTGACCAACCACAGAAAGTGGCTCTGGAGATTCGTGAAGGTCTGCATGAAGAACAGATGCAAAATGTCCGTGTTGCAGATAGTCAAGAGTCTTGTTTGGCAGACCTAGCAGTGATTAGCAGTAAATTCCTCATTCCTTATCGAGGTTTTGGAATTTTGGCGATTATCGGTCCGGTCAATCTGGATTACCAGCAATTGGTCAATCAACTCAATGTTGTCAATCGAGTCCTAACTATGAAACTCACAGATTTCTACCGATATTTGAGTAGTAATCATTATGAGGTGAGTTGAACATGAAATTACATAAATTCCTAAAAAGGAGGCGAAAAATGTCTGAGGAAACAAAAAACGAAGAAGTAAAAGAAGAGGAAGTTGTTGAAACAACTGAAGAAACAACTCCTGAAAAGTCGGAATTAGACTTGGCAAATGAACGCGCGGATGAGTTTGAGAATAAATACCTTCGTGCTCATGCAGAAATGCAAAATATCCAACGCCGTGCCAATGAAGAGCGTCAAAACTTGCAACGTTATCGTAGCCAGGATTTGGCAAAAGCAATCTTACCATCGCTCGACAATCTAGAGCGTGCGCTTGCCGTTGAAGGTTTGACAGACGATGTCAAAAAGGGATTGGAAATGGTGCAAGAAAGCTTGGTTCATGCTTTGAAAGAAGAAGGGATCGAAGAAATCACAGCTGACGGGGCTTTTGACCATAACTATCACATGGCCATCCAAACTCTCCCAGCAGACGATGAACACCCAGCAGACACCATCGCCCAAGTTTTTCAAAAAGGGTATAAACTCCATGACCGCATCTTAAGACCGGCTATGGTAGTGGTGTATAACTAGGCAATTCTGACGGTTGCTGAAGCAACTCGTCAGAAAACGGCAATCGCTATGGCGTTTGCCTAGCCTCCTTACTAACTCGTCGTCGAAATAAAATCGATTTCGACTTCTCGTGTCGTAACATAATTGAAACCTTGTCCGAAACGACAATAAACTATGAAGAAAGATAAGAAATTGTTCAGCTTTGCAATAGTGAGCGAAGCGAACAAAAGACGATACTCTTCGCCGTGGCGCTATTTGCGCAAACTTTGAGACCTTAGGCTCAAAGTTTAGTCAAAGAGATTGACGAAGTCAAGCTCTGACGGCGCCACCACTTAAGAAGAGTATCAAAAAGAAAAAACAACAAGGAGAAAAACACATGTCTAAAATTATCGGTATTGACTTAGGTACAACAAACTCAGCAGTTGCAGTTCTTGAAGGAACTGAAAGCAAAATCATCGCAAACCCAGAAGGAAACCGTACAACTCCATCTGTAGTATCATTCAAAAACGGCGAAATCATCGTTGGTGACGCTGCAAAACGCCAAGCAGTCACAAACCCAGATACTGTTATCTCTATCAAATCTAAGATGGGAACTTCTGAAAAAGTTTCTGCAAACGGAAAAGAATACACTCCACAAGAAATCTCAGCTATGATCCTTCAATACTTGAAAGGTTACGCTGAAGAATACCTTGGTGAAAAAGTAACCAAAGCAGTTATCACAGTTCCAGCTTACTTCAACGATGCTCAACGTCAAGCAACTAAGGACGCTGGTAAAATCGCTGGTCTTGAAGTAGAACGTATCGTCAACGAACCAACAGCAGCAGCCCTTGCTTACGGTTTGGACAAGACTGACAAAGAAGAAAAAATCTTGGTATTCGACCTTGGTGGAGGTACATTCGACGTATCTATCCTTGAATTGGGTGACGGTGTCTTCGATGTATTGTCAACTGCAGGGGACAACAAACTCGGTGGTGACGACTTTGACCAAAAAATCATCGATCACTTGGTAGCAGAATTCAAGAAAGAAAACGGTATTGACTTGTCTACTGACAAGATGGCAATGCAACGTTTGAAAGATGCGGCTGAAAAAGCTAAGAAAGACCTTTCTGGTGTAACTTCAACACAAATCAGCTTGCCGTTCATCACTGCAGGTGAGGCTGGACCTCTTCACTTGGAAATGACTTTGACTCGTGCGAAATTTGACGATTTGACTCGTGACCTTGTTGAACGTACAAAAGTTCCAGTTCGTCAAGCCCTTTCAGATGCAGGTTTGAGCTTGTCAGAAATCGACGAAGTTATCCTTGTTGGTGGTTCAACTCGTATCCCAGCCGTTGTAGAAGCTGTTAAGGCTGAAACTGGTAAAGAACCAAACAAATCAGTAAACCCTGATGAAGTTGTTGCTATGGGTGCTGCGATCCAAGGTGGTGTCATTACTGGTGATGTCAAAGACGTTGTCCTTCTTGATGTAACACCGTTGTCACTTGGTATCGAAACAATGGGTGGCGTCTTCACAAAACTTATCGACCGCAACACAACTATTCCAACATCTAAATCACAAGTCTTCTCAACTGCGGCAGACAACCAACCAGCCGTTGATATCCATGTTCTTCAAGGTGAACGCCCAATGGCAGCAGATAACAAGACTCTTGGACGCTTCCAATTGACAGATATCCCAGCTGCACCTCGTGGTATTCCACAAATCGAAGTAACATTTGACATCGATAAGAACGGTATTGTGTCTGTTAAGGCCAAAGACCTTGGAACTCAAAAAGAACAAACAATTGTCATCCAATCGAACTCAGGTTTGACTGATGAAGAAATCGACCGCATGATGAAAGATGCTGAAGCAAACGCTGAAGCAGATAAGAAACGTAAAGAAGAAGTTGACCTTCGTAACGAAGTAGATCAAGCAATCTTTGCGACTGAAAAGACAATCAAGGAAACTGAAGGCAAAGGCTTCGATGCAGAACGTGACGCTGCCCAAGCTGCCCTTGATGATCTTAAGAAAGCTCAAGAAGACAACAACTTGGACGACATGAAAGCAAAACTTGAAGCATTGAACGAAAAAGCTCAAGGACTTGCTGTTAAACTCTACGAACAAGCCGCAGCCGCTCAACAAGCTCAAGCAGGAGCAGAAGGCGCACAAGCAACAGGAAACGCAGGCGATGACGTCGTAGACGGAGAGTTTACTGAAAAATAAGATGCAAAGCCCGTTAAAACCTCACAGTGAAAATAGGAAATCTGACGCAGAAACTTTAGTTTCTAGAAAGATTTGTCTTTTTCACCAAGAGGTTAGGGCGTGCTCGATTCGGTATGATGTTGAGGCGTTAAGAAAACGAAAGAAAAATAGGAAGCCATCGCCTTGTGCGATGCACAAAAGATGGCTTGTCTTTTTTCCGAAGTTTTTAGCCGAAACTCAGTTAAGCCTAACTCGTTAAGAATGTTAATAATGATAGGAAGAAATCCAGAGGTTGCAACCCAGCCTCTGTTTTTCGGTAAAATAGAGGATGTTGCGTATGAAAAAAGTACTTTGTATCATTTATCCTAATTTTTCTCTTTATGAGATAACCGCTTTAACAAGTACTTTAGCTCTGTCTTTTGACATCACGATTGATTATGTTGCTTCAGATTATTCGATAGTTATATCTGAGGATGGCTTACCTTGTCAACCTACAAAAACATTGGATCAAATCTGTATAGAAGAGTATTCTTGTATCATTTTACCAGGAATGGTAAATATAGGGCCTGCTCTACAGGATGAAAAATTAAATTCTTTTTTGAGAGAACTCGGTGAGCAGGATATCTTAATTACAGCAATTTCTTCTGCGCCCATTTTGTTAGCGAAAGCTGGCTTGTTGAATGACACGAAATTTACAGGTGGGATTTGGCAAAACTTTTTTGACTATTTTGAATTTCTTCCTCGGGAAAAATTCAAAGCAAAAGCTGTCCTGCAAGATAAAAATATCATTACTGCTATTGGCTTCGCACATCAAGAGTTTGCAAGAAAAGTGATTCTTGGTCTAGGTTTGGCAGAAAATACTGACAACTATTTTAAAGAACAGAACGAATATTCAGAAGAGGACTTGATTTTTACTCTATCGGACAAAGAGTTTGATGAAGTGAAGCAGAGTATAGAAAATACCCTCTAAATATTTACTTATAAATTATAGAAAGGAACAAGGGTGTTCGTAACTGAACACGGGCTACGGACTGTGCCAAAAAGATAGTTTTTTCTAGGACGCAAGCGTCCGTCGTCAAAACTCCTATTTTGGCTGTGTCCGTTTGACGCCCTTTGTATCTTGAATTATGAACAATACTGAATTTTATGATCGTCTGGGGGTGTCAAAAAACGCTTCGGCAGACGAGATCAAAAAGGCTTATCGTAAGCTTTCAAAAAAATATCACCCAGATATCAACAAGGAGCCTGGCGCTGAGGAAAAGTACAAGGAAGTTCAAGAAGCCTATGAGACTTTGAGTGACGATCAAAAACGTGCAGCCTACGACCAGTATGGTGCTGCGGGTGCTAACGGTGGCTTTGGTGGTGCCGGTGGTTTTGGAGGCTTTGACGGAGCAGGTGGCTTCGGTGGTTTTGAGGATATTTTCTCAAGTTTCTTTGGCGGAGGCGGAGCTTCGCGCAATCCAAACGCTCCTCGTCAAGGGGATGACCTCCAGTATCGTGTGAACTTGACCTTTGAAGAAGCTATCTTCGGAACAGAAAAGGAAGTTAAATACAATCGTGAAGCTAGCTGTCGTACATGTAATGGATCTGGTGCTAAGCCAGGGACAAGTCCAGTCACTTGTGGACGCTGTCATGGCGCTGGTGTTATTAACGTCGATACACAGACTCCGCTTGGTATGATGCGTCGCCAAGTAACCTGTGATGTCTGTCATGGTCGCGGAAAAGAAATCAAAGATCCATGTACAACTTGTCATGGAACAGGTCATGAAAAACAAGCTCATAGCGTACATGTAAAAATCCCTGCTGGTGTGGAAACAGGCCAACAAATCCGCCTAGCGGGTCAAGGTGAAGCAGGCTTTAACGGTGGACCTTACGGAGACTTGTACGTGGTGGTTTCAGTTGAAGCTAGTGATAAGTTTGAACGTGAAGGAACGACTATCTTCTACAAGCTGAACCTCAACTTTGTCCAAGCAGCCCTTGGAGATACTGTGGAAATTCCAACCGTGCATGGTGATGTTGAGTTGGTCATCCCAGAAGGAACTCAGACAGGCAAGAAATTCCGTCTACGTGGCAAGGGAGCACCGAGCCTTCGTGGCGGTGCCGTTGGTGACCAATATGTTACAGTTAATGTCGTAACTCCGACAGGCTTGAACGACCGTCAAAAAGCAGCGCTTAAAGAATTCGCAGCTGCAGGTGACTTGAAAGTCAATCCAAAGAAAAAAGGCTTCTTTGACCACATAAAAGATGCCTTTGAAGGAGAATAAAGTAAAAAGAGCCGATTGGCTCTTTTTGTGTTGTCATGGAAAAATTAGCGTCAGAAAATCATTTTCCAGTTAGCCTACTATTTATACTTTTGAGTGAGCAAGCCAGCTGCATCCATGTCCTGAATGAGTTGCTTGATTTCTGCTTCTTTGCCAGATTTCAAGGTAACAGTATCAATATGCTTGATCGCCGAGTTATCCTGAATATCCACCAAGGTCAAAGCTTTTTCATAGAATGCAATTCCCTTTTTAAGACTTTCCTGATCATTCCAAAAGAGAATTGAGTAATTGGGATTAAATTTCTTTCCGATTTCTTGGAGATACTTCTCGCTTTCTTTCTCTAAAAACTGCAATAAACCATGATTGAACAAGTTATCCCCTACTTTATAGTATGAAATCTCTCCTGTCTGGAGGACATAGACTTCGAGTCGATTTTTGGTGAGTTTTGGACTTTCTTTTAGGACGGTGTGACTATTGATAACCTCATCTGAGAAAGTAACATAAAAATGTAAGCCTCCACCCTCGAATTGATACCTTCCATTTGATTCTACTTTCTCAGGAGGCATGTCAAGGGAGATAAAGATTTGTTTTAAAGTTTCATTCCCTTTTTGGATGTCACTCGGTGAGGTCTTGAAAAGATTCATCAGTAGTAGAAATGCCAAGGCTGCAAGCAGGCAGAGGCAACCACAAGGGATCGCGATGACCTTCGCTAGAACTTTTAAAAACTGTTTCACTTTCATTCCCTCCCTTTTCTGTTCGAATCTAGTGATCCAAAATGGATTTAAGGAAAGTTGGAGGATTTATTATTCTTGTTTTTCTTCTTGGAGGATCGCCATTCTGGTTTGGAAATCTTTTTCCAAGACTTTGAATTTATAGGTTAAATCTTTTTGGTATTCCTTGATAAGTGCTTTTTGTTGGTTGATGATTTGGAGGCTATTTTGGATGATATCCAAATCATCCTTGATAGCTTCGACGCGGTCAGTTGTATCTAGCACTTCATCCTGAATGGCTTGGCGATTTTTTACGACAAAATAACTTCCAGCTGCAGCTCCTGCGAATAGCAGTAGATTTGATAGTTTCATGGCATCTCCCTAAGCATTTCTAATAGTTTCAGCGACTTGGGCAAGTTTGTCAAAGTCAGGTTCGTGGGCGATAAAGTCAATCTTTAGGTCATCTTCTGCACCGTAGCGAGGAACAAGGTGCACGTGGGTATGAAAGACCGTTTGACCAGCGACTTCCTCACAGTTAGCGATGATATTCATACCAGCAGCCTTGGTAGCTTTCATAACTTTTTGAGCCACTGTTGGCACTTGGGCAAAGAGTTGGCTGGCGCTAGTAGCGTCCATCTCCAAAAGATTGCGATAATGTTCTTTTGGTACAATGAGGGTGTGTCCAGGCGTTACTTGAGAGATATCAAGAAAGGCAAGGATCTGCTCATCTTCGTATACTTTTGAAGCAGGAATCTCCCCTGCGATAATTTTACAAAAAATGCAATCTGACATAAAATCCACCTCTACTGTATTGAATTTTGATATAATATAGCTACATTATACCAGATTCGGAGAAAATATGTTAGAAATTAAAAACCTGACAGGAGGCTATGTTCACGTTCCTGTCTTGAAAGATGTGTCCTTTACAGTTGAAAGTGGGCAGTTGGTCGGTTTGATTGGTCTCAACGGTGCTGGGAAATCAACGACTATCAATGAGATTATCGGTCTTTTGACGCCTTACAGTGGGGAAATCAAGATTAATGGTTTGACCCTGCGAGAAGATGCGACTAGCTACCGCAAGCAGATTGGCTATATACCAGAAACGCCTAGCTTGTATGAAGAACTGACCCTCAGAGAGCATATCGAGACGGTTGCCATGGCCTATGGTATTGAGCAAAAAGTGGCTTTTGATCGTGTGGAACCTTTGTTAAAAATGTTCCGCCTGGACCAAAAATTGGACTGGTTTCCAGTGCATTTCTCCAAAGGGATGAAGCAGAAGGTCATGATTATCTGTGCTTTTGTGGTGGATCCGAGTCTTTTCATCGTTGATGAGCCTTTCCTTGGCCTCGATCCGCTGGCTATTTCTGACTTGATTCAGCTTTTGGAAGTGGAAAAGCAAAAAGGCAAGTCCATCCTCATGAGTACTCATGTTTTGGACTCGGCGGAGAGGATGTGCGATGCCTTTGTCATCCTCCATAAGGGGGAAGTGAGGGCTCAGGGGAACCTTCAGCAACTCCGCGAGGCCTTTGATATGCCTGATGCTAGTTTGAATGATATTTACTTGGCTCTGACCAAAGAGGAGGAGCTATGAAAGACTTGTTTTTAAAGAGAAAGCAGGCTTTTCGTAAGGAATGTGTCGGTTATCTCCGTTATGTTCTCAATGACCACTTTGTCTTGTTCCTGCTGGTTCTCATCGGTTTTATAGCCTACCAGTACAGTCAACTCTTGCAAGATTTTCCTGAAAATCATTGGCCCATTCTCTTGTTTTTAGTAATAGTATCTATCTTGCTTTTGGCTTGGGGAGGAATCGCGACCTACATGGAAGTACCTGACAAGCTCTTTCTCTTAGTCAGTGAAGAGGAGGTCAAGTCCCACCTCAAAGGGCAGACGTCACGTTCATTGGTTTTCTGGACAATTGTGCAAACCCTCTTTTTACTCTTATTTGCGCCCTTGTTTTTAGCCATGGGTTATGGCTTGCCAGTCTTTCTCATCTATGTGCTTTTATTGGGAACTGGGAAATACCTGATTTTTCGTCAAAAAGTTAGTAAATTTTTTACTGGGAACGGAATTGACTGGGACTATGTCATTGCCCAAGAAAGCAAGCGCAAGCAAGTCTTGCTTCGTTTCTTTGCTCTCTTTACTCAGGTCAAGGGCGTTTCAAATAGTGTCAAACGTCGCGCTTATCTGGATTTCATCCTTAAAGCAGTTCAGAAAGCGCCTGGAAAGATTTGGCAAAACCTCTATCTCCGCTCTTACCTGCGAAATGGAGACCTCTTTGCCCTCAGTCTACGTCTGCTCTTGCTTTCTTTGTTAGCGCAGGTCTTTATCGAGCAAGCTTGGATTGCGACGGCAGTAGTGGTTCTATTTAACTACCTATTGCTCTTCCAGTTGCTAGCCCTTTATCACGCCTTTGATTACCAATACTTGACCCAGCTCTTTCCATTAGAAAAAGGGGAGAAAGAGAAGGGATTGAAACAGATTGTAGTTGGTGTGGGAAGTGCAGTTCTTTTGTTAGAATTGCTGGTTGGAGCAGTGGTTTTTCAAGAAAAAATAGCCTTGTTGGCTCTTGTAGGAGCTAGTCTCTTCCTACAATTGTTTTATTTACCTTACCAACTGAAAAGATTGGTTGACGAATAGACCAAAAACTAGTAGAATAGTAAGGAAACTTTATACGGAGGAAAGAAATGGACTTGGGTGATAATGAGCTAACGCTGACTCCGATACCTGGGAAGAGTGGCAAGGCTTATATGGGAAGCTACCCTGATGGGAAGCGCGTCTTTGTAAAAATGAACACCTCTCCAATCCTACCTGGGCTAGCCAGAGAACAAATCGCTCCTCAATTACTATGGACTCGTCGTTTAGCGGACGGTCGTGATATGTGTGCCCAAGAATGGTTGACGGGCAAAATCTTGACCCCGCACGACATGAATCGCAAGCAGATCATCAATATCTTGACGCGTCTCCACCGCTCACGTCCCTTGATGAAGCAGTTGAGCCGTTTGGGATATAGCATGGAGACGCCAGTAGACTTGTTGCAGTCTTGGAGGCAAGAAGCACCTGAAGTCTTGAAACGACATCAGTACTTAAATTCGGTGATTGATGATTTGCGCAGGACAGTTCCAGGCTTTAGGGAAGATCATGCAACGATTGTGCATGGTGATCTTCGCCATAGTAATTGGATTGAGACAGAGAGTGGGCTTGTTTATCTAGTGGATTGGGATTCGGTTCGCCTGACGGATCGTATGTTTGATGTGGCGCATATGTTGTGTCATTATATTCCAGATCATCAGTGGCGTCAATGGTTGAGAGACTACGGCTATAAGTACAATCAGACAGTGTTAGATAAATTGTATTGGTATGGTCAGTATTCTTACTTGAACCAGATTGCCAAATACTTTGTAAATCAAGATTTAGATAATGTAAACCGGGAGATTTATGCCTTGCGTGTCTTCCGTGACAAGTATGGAAAGAAGAGATGAGAGTTAGAAATCGTAAAGGGGCGACAGAGTTACTAGAGGCCAATCCCCAGTATGTTGTCCTCAATCCCTTGGAAGCTAAAGGGAAATGGCGAGACTTGTTTGGAAATGATCATCCTATCCATGTAGAAGTTGGAAGTGGGAAAGGGGCCTTTGTATCAGGAATGGCCAAACAAAACCCTGACATCAACTACATCGGGATTGACATCCAAAAGTCGGTATTAAGTTATGCCTTGGATAAGGTGCTTGAAGTTGGAGTGCCCAATATCAAGTTGTTGTGGGTAGATGGTTCGGATTTGACTGACTACTTTGAAGACGGCGAGATTGATCGTCTCTACCTAAACTTTTCAGATCCTTGGCCTAAAAAACGCCATGAAAAACGTCGTTTGACTTACAAGAGTTTCTTGGATACCTTCAAGCGTATCTTGCCTGAGAATGGGGAAATCCATTTCAAGACTGACAATCGTGGCTTGTTTGAGTACAGTCTAGTGAGTTTTTCTCAGTATGGGATGAAGCTCAATGGGGTTTGGTTGGACTTACATGCCAGTGATTTTGAAGGCAATGTCATGACGGAATATGAGCAAAAATTCTCCAGCAAAGGTCAAGTGATCTACCGAGTTGAGGCAGAATTTTAAGAAATAGCTTGAAAACTAGCCGTTTGAGTGCTTATACTTTACATAAATTGACAAACGTGCTATACTGATAGTAAGAATATGAGAAAGAGAGGCGGGGAAATATCTTCGCCTCTTGCTTATGAGGAGGTGGACGCAATCGCAACAATCGTAGAATTAGTCAGAGAAGTTGTAGAACCTGTCATCCAAGCGCCTTTCGAGCTCGTGGATATCGAGTATGGAAAGATTGGCAGTGACATGATTCTCAGTATTTTTGTAGATAAACCCGAAGGAATTACCTTGAACGACACGGCAGACCTGACAGAAATTATCAGTCCTGTCCTAGACACCATCAAGCCCGATCCCTTCCCGGAGCAATATTTCCTAGAGATTACCAGTCCAGGCTTGGAGCGTCCCTTGAAAACCAAGGATGCCGTCGCTGGAGCGGTTGGGAAATACATCCATGTCGGGCTCTACCAAGCTATCGATAAGCAAAAAGTCTTTGAAGGAACCTTGCTATCCTTTGAAGAGGATGAGTTGACCATGGAATATATGGACAAGACGCGCAAGAAAACTGTCCAAATTCCATACAGTTTAGTATCAAAAGCACGTTTAGCAGTTAAATTATAGAAAAAGAAAGGATAGCTTTTGAGGATTCAAAAGTGAAGAGAACATGAGTAAAGAAATGCTAGAGGCCTTCCGCATTTTGGAAGAAGACAAGGGAATCAAAAAAGAAGACATCATCGACGCAGTAGTAGAGTCGCTTCGTTCCGCTTATCGTAGACGCTATGGTCAATCAGACAGCGTAGCCATTGACTTCAATGAAAAGACTGGGGACTTTACTGTCTATACTGTTCGTGAAGTTGTTGACGAAGTATTTGATAGCCGTTTGGAAATCAGCTTGAAAGATGCCCTTGCCATTAATTCAGCCTATGAGCTTGGTGACAAGATTAAGTTTGAAGAAGCACCAGCTGAGTTTGGTCGTGTAGCAGCCCAGTCTGCTAAACAAACCATCATGGAAAAAATGCGCAAGCAAACACGTGCCATCACTTATAATACATACAAAGAACATGAACAAGAAATCATGTCTGGTACAGTAGAACGCTTTGACAACCGTTTCATCTATGTCAATCTTGGCAGCATCGAAGCCCAATTATCAAAACAAGACCAAATCCCTGGAGAAGTCTTTGCTTCTCATGATCGTATCGAAGTTTATGTTTACAAGGTTGAAGACAATCCTCGTGGTGTCAACGTCTTTGTCAGTCGTAGCCATCCAGAAATGATTAAACGCTTGATGGAGCAAGAAATTCCAGAAGTTTACGATGGAACTGTTGAAATCATGAGCGTGGCTCGTGAAGCAGGTGACCGAACCAAGGTTGCCGTTCGTAGCCACAATCCAAACGTGGACGCTATCGGGACAATCGTTGGGCGTGGTGGTGCCAATATCAAGAAGATCACCAGCAAATTCCACCCAGCTCGTTATGACGCTAAGAGCGACCGTATGGTTCCTGTAGAAGAGAACATTGACGTTATCGAGTGGGTAGCGGATCCAGCTGAGTTTATCTACAATGCCATCGCACCTGCAGAGGTTGACCAAGTTATCTTTGATGAAAACGACAGCAAACGTGCCTTGGTCGTTGTACCTGATAACAAACTTTCTCTTGCCATCGGTCGTCGTGGACAAAACGTTCGCTTGGCAGCTCACTTGACAGGTTACCGTATCGATATCAAGTCTGCTAGTGAGTTTGAAGCTATGGAAGAAGCAGGTCAAGTTGATTACGCAGATGTAGATGAATCGATTGAAGAATAAAAGCTGCTAGAGGAGGGAAAGATGAAAACAAGAAAAATCCCTTTGCGCAAGTCTGTTGTATCCAACGAAGTGATTGACAAGCGTGATTTACTTCGCATTGTCAAGAACAAAGAAGGACAAGTCTTTATCGATCCGACAGGCAAGGCCAATGGCCGTGGCGCTTATATCAAGCTAGACAATACAGAAGCCCTAGAGGCTAAAAAAAAGAAAGTCTTTAACCGCAGCTTTAACATGGAAGTTGAAGAAAGCTTTTATGACGAGTTGATCGCCTATGTTGATCACAAAGTGAAAAGAAGAGAGTTAGGACTTGAATAAGCAAAAGATAAGCAATCTCTTGGGACTTGCTCAGCGAGCAGGACGGATCATATCGGGAGAGGAATTGGTGGTTAAAGCCATCCAAGACCAGAAAGCCAAGCTAGTCTTTCTAGCCCATGATGCTGGTCCCAATCTGACCAAGAAGATTCAAGATAAAAGTGACTATTATCAAGTAGAAGTTATAACCGTGTTTTCAACACTGGAATTAAGCATAGCAGTCGGAAAATCGAGAAAGGTTTTGGCTGTGATCGATGCTGGATTTACAAAGAAAATGAGGTCTCTTATGGAATAGAAGAGGAGGACATGATTTGTCTAAGAAAAGATTGTACGAAATCGCAAAAGAACTTGGAAAAGAAAGTAAAGAAGTTGTAGCGCGTGCAAAAGAGTTGGGCTTGGATGTGAAAAGCCACTCATCGAGCGTGGAAGCTGCCGCTGCTGAGCAAATCGCAGCGAGCTTTAAGCCTGCACCTGCTCCTAAGGCAGAAGCAAAACCTGCAGCACCAAAAGCAAGTGTAGAAAAGAAAGCGGAAAAGTCTGCATCAGCTAAACCAGCTGCCGCTAAGGAAGAAAGTAAACCAGCTACACCTGCAGTTCCTAAGGAAGAAAAAGTAGTGGCTGCAAGACCACAAAGTCGAAATTTCAAGGCGGAGCGTGAGGCGCGTGCCAAAGAGCAGGCAGAGCGACGCAAACAAAACAAGGGCAACAACCGTGACCAACAACAAAACGGCAACCGTCAGAAGAATGACGGCCGTAATGGTGGAAAACCTGGTCAAGCAAACCGCGACAATCGCCGATTTAACGATCAAGGGAAAAAACCACAAGGTCAAGGGAATCGTGGCAATGATCGCCGTCAGCAACAAGACTTCCAGCCCAAACCAGCTGGACCACGTGTTGACTTTAAAGCCCGTGCAGCGGCTCTAAAAGCAGAGCAAAATGCAGAGTACGCACGCTCAAGCGAGGAGCGCTTCAAACAATCGCAAGCTGCCAAAGAAGCCTTGGCTCAAGCTAACAAACGCAAGGAACCAGAGGAAATCTTTGAAGAAGCTGCTAAGTTAGCTGAACAAACGCAGCCAGCCGTAACAGTAGCTCCTGTAGCGAAAGAAGCGCCAGTGGATACACGTCGTAAAAAACAAGCTCGACCAGACAAAGAACGTGACGATTACGATCACGAAGAAGATGGTCCTAGAAAACAACAAAAGAATCGAAGTAGTCAGAATCAAGTGAGAAATCAAAGAAATAGTAACTGGAATAACAACAAGAAAAATAAAAAAGGGAACAAGCAAAACAACCGTAACCAGACTCCAAAACCTGTTACAGAGCGTAAGTTCCACGAATTGCCAACAGAATTTGAGTATACAGATGGTATGACTGTTGCGGAAATCGCAAAACGTATCAAACGTGAACCGGCAGAAATCGTTAAGAAACTCTTTATGATGGGTGTCATGGCCACACAAAACCAATCCTTGGATGGAGAAACAATTGAACTCCTCATGGTGGATTATGGTATCGAAGCCAAACAAAAGGTTGAAGTGGATAATGCCGACATCGAACGTTTCTTTGTCGAAGATGGCTATCTTAACGAAGATGAATTGGTTGAGCGTCCACCAGTTGTAACCATCATGGGACACGTTGACCATGGTAAAACAACCCTCTTGGATACCCTTCGTAACTCCCGTGTTGCGACAGGTGAAGCAGGTGGTATCACTCAGCATATCGGTGCCTACCAAATCGTTGAAAATGGCAAGAAGATCACCTTCCTTGATACACCAGGACACGCGGCCTTCACCTCTATGCGTGCGCGTGGTGCTTCTGTTACCGATATTACCATCTTGGTCGTTGCAGCCGACGACGGGGTTATGCCTCAGACTATCGAAGCCATCAACCACTCAAAAGCGGCCAACGTTCCAATCATCGTAGCCATTAACAAGATTGATAAACCAGGTGCCAACCCAGAACGCGTTATCGGTGAATTGGCTGAGCATGGGGTTATGTCAACAGCTTGGGGTGGAGATTCTGAGTTTGTTGAAATCTCAGCTAAATTCAACCAAAATATTGATGAATTGCTGGAAACAGTCCTTCTTGTAGCTGAAATCCAAGAACTCAAGGCAGACCCAACAGTGCGTGCGATCGGTACTGTTATCGAGGCTCGCTTGGATAAAGGAAAAGGTGCGGTCGCAACCCTTCTTGTGCAACAAGGTACCTTGAATGTCCAAGACCCAATTGTTGTCGGAAATACCTTCGGTCGTGTGCGTGCTATGACCAATGACCTTGGTCGTCGTGTTAAGGTTGCAGGTCCGTCAACACCAGTTTCTATCACAGGTTTGAACGAAGCGCCAATGGCGGGTGACCACTTTGCCGTTTACGAAGATGAAAAATCTGCGCGTGCGGCCGGTGAAGAACGTGCAAAACGTGCCCTCATGAAACAACGTCAAGCTACCCAACGTGTCAGCCTTGAAAACCTCTTTGATACGCTTAAAGCTGGTGAACTTAAGTCGGTTAACGTTATCATCAAGGCCGACGTACAAGGTTCTGTCGAAGCCCTTTCTGCCTCACTTCAAAAGATCGATGTAGAAGGTGTCAAAGTTACTATTGTCCACTCGGCAGTCGGTGCTATCAATGAATCTGACGTGACCCTTGCGGAAGCTTCAAATGCCTTTATCGTTGGTTTCAACGTACGCCCTACACCACAAGCGCGTCAACAAGCGGAAGCTGACGATGTAGAAATCCGTCTCCACAGCATTATCTACAAGGTTATCGAAGAGATGGAAGAAGCCATGAAAGGGATGCTTGATCCAGAATTTGAAGAAAAAGTTATCGGTGAAGCAGTTATCCGTGAAACCTTCAAGGTATCTAAAGTAGGAACCATCGGTGGATTTATGGTTATGAGTGGTAAGGTTACCCGTGATTCTAAAGTTCGTGTCATCCGTGACGGTGTCGTTATCTATGACGGCGAACTCGCAAGCTTGAAACACTACAAAGACGACGTCAAAGAAGTTACAAACGGTCGTGAAGGTGGATTGATGATCGATGGCTACAATGACATCAAGATGGATGATGTGATTGAGGCCTATGTCATGGAAGAAATTAAACGATAAGATTTTTTGCTCCTTTCTTAGGTGGTGAGGGACGCAAGCAAACCGATGGTTTCATTGCTTATTTTTGAGCCTAGAGTCTCAAAAATCCCCTGTGATGGAACTGATAAATCAGTTCCATCACTTTCACCACGGCGAAAGAAGCAGATGAGTTCAAATTGAACTTCGTTTCAATTTGAACTGAAAATCAAGAAATTTAAAAATAGCTAGGTCTGCTGGCCTAGCTTTTGGTTCAAAGTAGAGAAAGGAATATCATGGCAAATCATTTCCGTACGGATCGTGTGGGCATGGAAATCAAACGTGAAGTCAATGAGATTTTGCAAAAGAAAGTCCGTGATCCGCGTGTCCAAGGTGTGACCATCACAGATGTTCAGATGCTGGGTGACTTGTCTGTTGCCAAGGTTTACTACACCATTTTGAGTAACCTTGCTTCGGATAACCAAAAAGCTCAAATCGGGCTTGAAAAAGCAACTGGTACCATCAAACGTGAACTTGGTCGCAATTTGAAATTGTACAAAATCCCAGATTTAACCTTCGTCAAAGATGAATCCATCGAATATGGAAACAAGATTGACGAGATGCTACGCAATCTGGATAAAAACTAAGAAAGAGGGGGGCCCCTCTTTTTTGGTGTATGCTAATCGTCCTTATGGTATAATATAAGCAGCAAAATCATTTTAGAACATACATGGAGGTCGTCATGGACAATATCATCGATGTGTCAATTCCCGTTGCGGAAGTGGTAGACAAGCATCCAGAAGTCTTGGAAATCCTAGTGGAGCTGGGTTTTAAACCACTAGCCAATCCCTTGATGCGCAATACAGTCGGGCGCAAAGTATCGCTCAAACAGGGTTCTAAGCTCGAAGGGACTCCTATGGACAAGATTGTCCGCACGCTAGAAGCGAATGGCTACGAAGTGATTGGATTAGACTAATGGCAGATGAACGGATTCATATCCTACGGGATATTTTGTTAGAGTTGCATAATGGCGCCTCTCCTGAGTCGGTTCAGGAGCGTTTTGATGCGACCTTTACGGGTGTCTCGGCCATCGAGATTTCCCTCATGGAACATGAGCTGATGAACTCAGACTCAGGTGTCACCTTTGAAGATGTCATGGAGCTCTGTAATGTCCATGCCAATCTTTTTAAAAACGCTGTTAAGGGCGTTGAAGTGGAGGATGCCGAACACCCTGGTCACCCAGTTCGTGTCTTCAAGGATGAAAATCTGGCTCTCCGTGCTGCCTTGATTCGCATTCGGAGATTGTTGGATACCTATGAGTCTATGGAAGACGAGGAAATGCTGGCGGAGATGCGTAAGGGTTTGGTCCGTCAAATGGGGCTGTTGGGTCAATTTGACATCCACTACCAGCGCAAGGAAGAGCTCTTCTTTCCCATCATGGAGCGCTATGGACACGATTCCCCTCCAAAAGTTATGTGGGGAGTGGATGACCAGATCAGGGAACTCTTTCAAACAGCTCTAACGACAGTCAAGTCACTACCAGAAGTGTCGATTAGCAGTGTAAAAGAAGATTTCGAAGCTTTTGCGACAGAGTTTGAAAGTATGATTTTCAAGGAAGAGTCCATCCTTCTCATGATTCTCCTTGAGTCCTTTAGTCAGGATGACTGGCTTCAGATTGCGGAGGAGAGCGATGCTTACGGCTATGCCATCATCCGTCCGTCAGAGAAATGGGTTCCGGAGCGTCAGAGCTTTGTTGAGGAAAAGAGTGCAGAGGAGCCCGTGCAGTTAGACACGGCTGAAGGTCAAGTGCAGCAAGTTATCGATACACCTGAAGGACAGTTCACCATTACCTTTACCCCTAAGGAAAAGGAAGCAGTGCTGGACCGCCATAGTCAACAGGTTTTTGGCAATGGCTATCTCTCTGTCGAGCAGGCCAACCTCATCCTCAATCACCTCCCCATGGAGATTACCTTTGTCAATAAAGACGATATTTTCCAGTATTACAATGACAATGCGCCAGCTGATGAGATGATTTTCAAACGGACGCCGTCCCAAGTCGGACGCAATGTAGAACTCTGCCATCCGCCCAAGTACTTAGACAAGGTGAAGGCTGTTATGAAAGGTCTTCGTGAAGGGGTCAAGGACAAGTATGAAATGTGGTTCAAGTCAGAGTCGCGAGGCAAGTTTGTCCACATCACCTATGCTGCGGTACACGATGAAAACGGGGAATTCCAAGGCGTGCTGGAGTATGTTCAGGATATCCAGCCCTACCGAGAGATTGATACGGACTATTTCCGTGGATTAGAATAAGGAGAATCAATGAGTTACGAACAGGAATTTATGAAGGAATTTGAAGCCTGGGTCAGTACCCAGATCATGATCAACGACATGGCGCACAAGGAAAGTCAAAAAGTCTACGAAGAAGACCAAGACGAGCGTGCCAAAGATGCCATGATTCGCTACGAAAGTCGCTTGGATGCTTATCAGTTCTTGCTTGGAAAGTTTGAAAATTTCAAGGCAGGCAAGGGATTTCATGATTTGCCAGAAGGATTGTTTGGCGAGCGAAATTATTAAAATAGTGATACTTTCTTGATTTTTCGCCGAAATCTTGATAAAATATCTTTATTAAATCCTTGTAAGAGCAGGGATTTTTTATTGAAAGGATTTTATCATGTCAAAGAAACTCCAACGTAAAAAACAATTGCGAAATAGCCTTCGCCGCTCAGGTGCCTTTTCAAATACTGTGACTAAGGTTGTAGAAGAGACCAAGAAAGTCGTGAAACACGCAGAAAAGTCTGCCAGCGAAGCAGGAAAAGTTGTCTCTAAAAAAGTGGAACAAGCAGTAGAAGCAACTAAAGAACAAGCTCAAAAAGTAGCCAATTCAGTAGAAGATTTCGCAGCTACTTTGGGTGGCCTCTCAGTAGATCGTGCGAAGACTTTCTATGATGAAGGCATCAAGTCGGCTGCTGACTTTAAAAACTGGACGGAGAAAGAACTCCTTGCCTTAAAAGGAATTGGCCCAGCTACCATTAAGAAATTAAAAGAGCACGGAATCAGCTTCAAGTAATCTTTCTTGCCCCTTGCATTTCCAAGAAAAACTTGCTACAATAGAGCCATTAGAGGTGTTTTGAATCCCACATTTTACAGAAAGTGGCGGTGCTGAGAAGTCCACAAATGTGTCAAAACTGGTTGCTGATGGATGAAAATGAAATAATATTGTCTTTTTATTATAAAGACGAGAGTTGCGGGCCTTGCCCGAAATTGGGTGGTACCGCGGATAAACACATTCGTCCCTGTCATGTAGATGGCAGGGGCGATTTTTTGTAGAAAGCGAGGTAGAAGGATGACAAGTGCTGAGTTACCAGAACGTTTAGAAACCGAACGTCTTCTTTTACGAGTCCGTACCGTGGTTGATGTTGTGGATATCTTTGACTATGCCAGTAGGCCAGAAGTTTCCTACCCAGCAGGTTTTCCGCCCGTCAAGAGCTTGGAAGATGAGATTTATTATCTGGAGCATATTCTGCCCGAGCGCAATGAAAAGAACAATCTCCCAGCGGGCTATGGAATTGTCGTTAAAGGAACCGATAAGGTCATAGGCTCTGTTGATTTCCCTCGTCGTCACGAGGATGATGTCTTGGAGATTGGCTATATCTTACATCCAGACTATTGGGGTCTAGGCTATGTACCAGAAGCTGCGCGTGCCTTGATTGAGTTAGCTTTTAAAGAACTTGATCTTCACAAGATTGAACTGACTTGTTTTGGCTACAATGTCCAAAGTCAACGAGTCGCAGAGAAGCTTGGCTTTACCCTCGAAGCTCGCATCCGGGACAGAAAGGATGTTCAAGGAAACCGCTGTGACAGTTTGATATATGGCTTGCTGAGGAGTGAGTGGGAGAGTTTTTAATGAGTAAGATATATTCTTGTTTTTATATGCTTTAAGGGAGACATGATGAGAAGTAGTCATAATCAAATATTAGATGCCTGGATTACAGTAGAACAATTATCAGAAGGGAATATTGAAAAAAGTGATTCTAAGTATAAGATTTTTCAAGGTAATGATTATCAATCAATATTAAAAGATTTTTTTAAACGTCAAAAATTAAAATCCAGTTCAGGGATTGCTGTTTATTGTGGAATTTTCCCTTTTCGAAAAATTATTGAAGTGTTAAGAGGCAAATACAATTTAAAAGCGACGGAGGAAGAATTGGGAAGAGCTTCTTATAAATTTACTTTTGCTCTATACTTTGATAAAGATTTGAAGTTCTTGGCTGATAAGTTTTTTTTAACCATGAGTGGGCAAATTTTCAAAAATAGGGAATTGCCTAAAGATTTTTTAATAGCAGAAAATGAGCTTCGAGAACAGTTAGGTCAGGCGTTTCTTGATGGAGAGTTCAATGAAGTTTTTAGTAAACTTCTCAAAAAGTATGAGATTTCACCAAGTGATTGCAGATATTATTTTGTTAAGAATTTCGATGACGAAATAAATTTACATTCATTTTTTCTAAAGGATTTGAAATATGCAAAATCAATTTATAATGAAAATCTCAATCGTTATTTATCAGGATCCGATTCTGTAAGGGTCAATCTGGACGGCAATAAAGAATCATCCTATTTTAATCCCAAAGATTTAGAAACTATACTTGAACCGAAAAATTATCCATTAGGAAGATTTCCTAGTAACCCTAAATATGCTCTTTCCATGATGCAACAAGTAGCTGTAAATTTAGCTTCGAATGCGGATGAAGATGTGAGAAGTGTCAATGGTCCTCCGGGAACTGGTAAAACGACACTTTTAAAAGATATTTTTGCAGATCTGGTAACGGAACAGGCGAGAATTATTAGTGAATTATCGGCTCCTAAGCTTAAAGGGAATCTAGTTTGTCATGACAAATCTGATCTTATTGCAAAATTACCAAAAGAAATTGCAGAAAAGGGAATCGTAGTTGCAAGTTCTAATAATGGTGCTGTTAAAAATATTGTTAATGAATTACCCCAAAGAAAAGAAATTTATCAGAAATTAAATTGGTTAGATGAATTAAAGAAAATTGATTATTTTGCTGAAATCAGTAATGATTTATTGTTAGAAGATGAAGATGTTTCTAACGACAAAAAATATTGGGGATTGTTTTCGATAGAAGGTGGAAAAAAACAGAATAGAGACCGTCTGCAAAATGTTTTAAAAGCAATACGACAAGAGTTGAATTCGGCTAAATTTCAATCGAATCCATCAGTATACGAAGAGTTTAAAATTCAATATCAGAAGCTATTTGATAAAAGAGAAAAGATGCAAGATATAGCAGATAAGATTCGATTGCATGTAAAATTGAAAAATGCTTACCAGCAGGTTGAGATAGAGTTTCATCAGGATGATGCCCAAAGACGTTCAGAACTATCTAAAATACGGGATAAACATATTCAATTAGAAAATAGTAAAAAGGAAATAGAATCTGAGCTGTTTGAGCATGAGCGTCTTATTTCTATGTTAAATGTTAACAAACAGATAGCAGCACAAGATGTTGAGTTGATAAAATTACAAGCTCCACGTTTCTTATGGTTAAAAAGACTTTTCACACCATCGAAATTAGATACTTATTTTACGAGATTGAATCAAGCGAATGAAAGTCTAAAAGCAGAACTGAAGAAAGTACATGATGAAAGTCAATATTGCCACGGTTTGCAAAAAGAGATAAAAATGCATGAACTTGAATTAAATCAATTGAGTCAAAGGCAACAGAGGTATAATGAATGGAAATCTAAACAAGAAGATAAATTAATTCGTCATCAGGAAAAAATTTTGAAATTACAATCGGAACTTGCTACATACCCTGTTAAAAAGTTGAATTTTTCTGTTCCATATGAAGAACTACAAGTATCAAATTTTTGGTTTGATGATGACTATCGAGAAGAGCAGAGTCGTTTGTTTATTAAAGCACTGGCAGTTAGGAAGCAATTTATATATGACAATAAAAAGCATTTTGAAAAAGCATTATGGATTTGGGAGAAGCCTCAAAACTATTCAATGAGAGATAATGCTAGTGATTTATATAAAGCTGCGTGGGATTGGGTCAATTTCACTGTTCCAGTTATTAGTACAACTTTTGCAAGCTTTAATTCCATGTTTCGGTGTTTGCCTGAAAATAGTATCGGTAATGTATTTATTGATGAAGCTGGTCAGGCATTACCTCAAGCAAGTGTGGGGGCTATTTTTAGAAGTAAACGTATTATGGCTGTTGGAGATCCTTCTCAAATACAACCAGTACAGACTATGGATAAAAATATTTTAGGATTTTTAGCACAGCACCACAAGATAGCTTTTAAATATCTTGTATCATCAACGCAAGAATTGATGGATTCTGCTAGTAGATATGGTTTTAAAAAACAAGATGGGACATGGATAGGACTTCCTCTCTGGGTTCATCGTCGTTCTAGTGATCCGATGTTCAGTATTTCCAATAAAATTTCTTATGATAATTTAATGGTTCAAGGAAAGGAAGAAGCTCGAGGTCTGGGAGAATGGTTTGACGTTGGTGGAGGTGCTAAGGATAAATTTGTTCCTGAGCAAGCTGATTATTTGAAAGAAGAGTTGCAGAAAAGACATGAGGAATTTGATGATATTTATGTCATTACTCCTTTTAAAAATGTATCGATTCAACTAGCAAAAGAACTAGATAAAATCGGTTTCACAAAGCGGGAAAATGGAAAACCTATAAATGTAGGGACGGTACATACTTTCCAAGGAAAAGAAAATAAGATTGTATATTTTGTGCTTGGAGCAGATAATATGAGTGAGGGGGCTGCTCGCTGGGCTGTCTCTGAACCCAATATTTTAAACGTTGCAGCGACTAGAGCTAAAGAAGAGTTTTATATTATTGGGAATAAATCTCTTTACAAAGCTACACAGAGCCCTATTATAAGGGATACTATTGACATTTTAGATGCTTATCAAAATAGCTTAGAAATTAACTAGAAAGGACAAACACATGTCTAAAGAACTTTCACCTAAATACAATCCAGCCGAGGTTGAGGCTGGTCGTTACCAAAAATGGCTTGATGCGGATGTTTTCAAGCCTTCTGGCGATAAAAAGGCTAAGCCTTATTCTATTGTCATTCCACCACCAAACGTAACTGGTAAACTCCACCTTGGTCACGCTTGGGATACGACTCTTCAGGATATCATCATCCGTCAAAAACGGATGCAAGGCTTTGATACGCTTTGGCTTCCAGGAATGGACCATGCTGGGATTGCCACTCAGGCTAAGGTTGAGGAGCGCTTGCGTGGTGAGGGCATTAGTCGTTATGACCTCGGTCGTGAAAAATTCCTTGAGAAAGTCTGGGAATGGAAAGACGAATATGCGACTACCATCAAGGAACAATGGGGCAAGATGGGTCTCTCTGTAGACTACTCTCGTGAGCGTTTCACTCTTGATGAAGGTTTGTCAAAAGCTGTTCGCAAGGTTTTCGTGGACCTTTACAAGAAAGGCTGGATCTACCGTGGTGAGTTTATCATCAACTGGGATCCAGCAGCTCGCACAGCCCTTTCTGATATCGAGGTGATTCACAAGGACGTCGAAGGTGCCTTCTACCACATGAACTACATGCTGGAAGACGGTTCACGCGCCCTTGAAGTGGCGACCACTCGTCCTGAGACCATGTTTGGGGACGTTGCCGTTGCGGTTAATCCAGAAGACCCACGCTACAAGGACTTGATTGGTAAAAACGTCATCCTTCCAATCGCTAACAAACTCATCCCAATCGTTGGAGATGAGCACGCTGATCCTGAATTTGGTACTGGTGTCGTAAAAATCACACCTGCCCACGATCCAAACGACTTCTTGGTTGGTCAACGCCATAACTTGCCACAAGTCAACGTCATGAACGACGACGGAACCATGAACGACTTGGCCTTTGAATTTGCAGGTATGGATCGTTTTGAAGCTCGTAAAGCAGTCGTTGCTAAGTTGGAAGAAATCGGTGCCCTCGTTAAAGTCGAAAAACGTGTCCACAGTGTTGGTCATTCAGAGCGTACAGGTGTTGTAGTTGAGCCACGCTTGTCTACGCAATGGTTCGTTAAGATGGACCAATTGGCTAAGAATGCTATTGCTAACCAAGATACTGAGGACAAGGTAGAATTCTACCCACCTCGTTTCAACGATACCTTCCTCCAATGGATGGAAAATGTCCACGACTGGGTAATCTCTCGTCAGCTCTGGTGGGGTCACCAAATCCCTGCTTGGTACAATGCTGAGGGTGAAATATACGTTGGTGAAGAAGCTCCAGAAGGCGACGGATGGACTCAGGACGAAGACGTCTTGGATACCTGGTTCAGTTCTGCCCTTTGGCCATTCTCTACCATGGGCTGGCCGGATGTCGACTCAGAAGACTTTAAACGTTATTATCCAACATCAACTTTGGTGACTGGTTATGATATTATTCCGTTCTGGGTGTCTCGGATGATTTTCCAAGGTTTGGAATTTACTGGCAAGTCGCCATTCAAAAATGCCTTGATTCATGGTCTCATTCGTGATGAGCAAGGACGCAAGATGTCGAAATCTCTCGGTAACGGGATTGATCCAATGGATGTTATTGATAAGTACGGAACAGATAGCCTTCGTTGGTTCCTTTCAAACGGTTCTGCACCAGGTCAAGACGTGCGCTTCTCTTACGAGAAAATGGATGCTTCATGGAACTTCATTAACAAGATCTGGAACATCTCTCGCTACATCCTCATGAACAATGAAGGCTTGACCCTTGACCAAGCAACTGCTAATGTGGAAAAAGTTGTTAACAAGGAAGCTGGAAACGTCACAGACCGCTGGATTCTCCACAACCTCAATGAAACGATCGGCAAAGTTACTGAAAACTTTGACAAGTTTGAGTTTGGTGTAGCTGGACATATCCTCTACAACTTCATCTGGGACGAGTTTGCGGACTGGTACGTTGAGTTGACCAAGGAAGTCCTTTATAGCGATAACGAAGATGAAAAAGTCATCACACGTTCTGTTCTTCTTTACACCTTGGACAAGATCCTTCGTCTCCTTCACCCAATCATGCCATTCGTGACAGAGGAAATCTTTGGACAAATCTCAGAAGGCTCTATCGTTACAGCAGAATACCCAACTGTTAACCCAGCCTTTGAAGACCTTTCGGCTCACACAGGTGTCGAAAGCCTCAAAGACTTGATCCGTGCTGTTCGGAATGCGCGTGCGGAAGTAAACGTTGCACCAAGTAAACCTATTACTATCCTTGTTAAGACAAGCGATAGCAACTTGGAAGCCTTCTTTAACAGCAATGTCAACTACATCAAACGCTTCACAAATCCAGAACACTTGGAAATCGCATCAACCATCCCTGCACCTGAACTTGCTATGTCAAGCGTCATCACAGGAGCAGAAATCTACTTGCCTCTCGCAGACCTCCTCAATGTCGAAGAAGAACTGGCTCGTCTCGACAAGGAACTGGCTAAATGGCAAAAAGAACTGGATATGGTTGGCAAGAAGCTCTCTAACGAACGCTTCGTAGCCAATGCCAAACCAGAAGTCGTCCAAAAAGAACGTGACAAACAAGCCGACTACCAAGCCAAATACGATGCGACAGTAGCGCGAATTGATGAAATGAAGAAGTTGGTGGAGGGCTGCTAATTGAGAACAACTGTATTTATTAAAGTTAAAGAATTTCTATCAGATAAAACTGAACCTAGTCTTGAAAAAATACATAGCCTTTTTTCTGAAGATGAATTGAATGATATCAATGAGACAACTCCGGAGGATTTTCTAAGAATATTAGGTATTGAAGATAAAGAAATTGAAGAAAACTATAAAAATGTTAGAGCTCTTATTTTTGATTCAAATTTACAAAAGGATACTCGGGAAGAACCAGAGAATATAGAAGAAACTAATATAAAAGACTATCTATTCAAAAAATTCAAGCTTGAGGTATCTCATTTTGAAAATGATTTAATTGTTCTTAAAAAGAATGATTCACTTATAGAAGCATCAGAACAATTTGTTCAATGGAATGGAGAACCTGATGTATTAATTAGATCGTTCGCAAGTAGATACGGTATTCCAGAGGATAAAGTTTTTGTAGTTCAGAATCTTACTGAATATATACAAGTGATTACTGAATTTAATCAAGAAGGTCATTTTCTACTTTCCCGAGGTCAAAAGGATTGTACATTTGATTTAGTCCCATCAGTATTTAGATATAAAGCATATGAGATGCAAGAAAAAGAATTGGTTGATAGGTTTATTCGAAATGCATCATTTTACGACAAGGCAATACTATCAAAATCTAAAGAGTCTGTAACAGCATATGCCCAACACTATGGCTTGCCAACTAAATATTTAGATTTCACTGAGGCTCATCTATTATCCTTATTTTTTGCACTTGAGGAATTTGATTACAAAGATAAGCCGAGTGTAGTTTATTTTGTAGCAACAGAAGAGTATCATAATGAAATCATTAAGACTCGAGAACCATTTTTCGATTTTTCTGACGAAAAAAGTGTTAATCACTATAGAGATGGGTATTCAAAAAAAGATGTTTTTATCAAATTGGAAGATTCGAATGAGAGGATTCACTTTCAAAAAGGATACTTTCTAAAAGCAGAAACCAAATTATCTGATAATATAAAGACAATGTTAAAAGAATATACATACTGTGTATTAATCCCACAGGAAGTAAAAGAAACTCTTTTTAATGAATTGTTTAATATTGGTATCACCTATGAAAGCATCTATCCAGACATAGATAACTTAGTAAAGAATATTAAACATAGAAAGTAGATAACAAGATGAATCAAACAGAATTTAGAATAAGTTCAAGTCGTCCACTCATTTCTGTACAGGATATTGTGAGTTTTATTGATAAAGGTGAAAAGTATAAAAAATCTCTGGTGGAATTAGAGAAAATAGATGACGAAGCACTTAATAAATTTCTTAATGGAATTATTTTGACGCCAGATTACCAAAGACAATATAGATCTACTATTGCAGAAGAAAGCTCTATTATTGAGTCTTTGATAGTCGGGATACCTATCCCAGAGATTTTTTTAGTGAGAACTAAGGATAAGTTGCAATTAAGACATGTGATGGACGGGCAGCACCGGTTAACAGCGATTTATAGATTTGTAAAAGGGAAATTTCCTTTAAAAAGTCTTGAGATTTTAGATCGTAACGAAAATGGGGAGCTGATAGAAAATCCAATATTTGAAGGGAAAAGATTTTCTGAATTAGAATTAGATATTCGTATAGCAATCCTTGGAAGTTATGTGTCAGTCCTTGAATTTAATGCATTTGATAATTCAGAGATTGAAATTGAACTTTTTAAAAGATATAATAAAAATTCAAAACCATTAGAAGCTCATGAAATCTCAATGGCAACATATTTTTCTAGAACGAGTCAATTAATCACTCAGTTCATAAACGATATTTTTTCTTTAGAAGAGAATCATACCTCTTATTTTACATATTCTTTATCTGAAGCAAATACTCTTAGCAATGCTTATAATATTACTATAAATAGGAAGAACAAACAAAAGAACCATCAAGAAATCTGTATTATTTTAAATATACTAACTAGACTTTCCGATGTAGAAAAGCTGAATTTAAAGGATGGGGTAAAGTTATCCACCGATTATTTAAAATATTGTTCTGATTTATATCATAAAGGAGAAGAAAATTCCAACGATATGATAGAGAAATTCAAGGGATTCAATAATTTCGTCTTGAAATTATCAGAAACTGTGGAATTCCCAATATCTATGCAATTGATGGGGAAATCTTTAGGTAAAGGTATGAAATATCATACTGGTATCTCTATAATTTTAGCTTTGATTTATAACCTTTTTGAAATTGATTTAGAATCAGATTATCTTATTCAAGATGTTCAAAAAATAGTTGAGAAATCTCCACTAGGGGATTCTGAATATAGAGCTTCATCTACTAACCTAAGACAGGTATTAGTTTATTTACTTGGGAAAAATAAAATTAATGAATATGAGTTTAAGTCCTTAAAATTGAAAGAAGATAATTTTTCTAAAATTAATTTACGTTCATACTCCCAAGGAAATTAGAAATCATCTTACCACATAAAAAACTCAGTCAATTTGTTCCTATAACTCCACCAAGCGATGCCATCGGCTGGCTAGCAAAGAAATAAAAAGTCCTGTCACTTTCTCTCATTTAACCTTTGACTATTCCGCAAAATTATCGTACAATAAAGAGTACATGATAAAATGAGGTCAGAGTATGTTCGCTCTGGCGATAGTAGTAAAAATGAGGAGAAACGCTTTGGAATTAGAAGTATTTGCTGGGCAAGAAAAAAGTGAACTATCTATGATTGAGGTAGCGCGTGCTATCTTGGAACTTCGTGGTCGCGATCATGAGATGCATTTTAGCGATCTTGTAAACGAAATTCAAAACTACCTTGGAACATCAAACAGCGATATCCGCGAAGCTTTGCCTTTGTTCTACACAGAGTTGAACTTTGACGGTAGCTTCATCTCTCTCGGAGACAACAAATGGGGGCTTCGTTCATGGTATGGTGTAGACGAAATTGACGAAGAAATCATCGCTCTTGAAGAAAGTGACGACGATGAGGTAGCACCAAAAGCTAAGAAAAAACGTGTCAATGCCTTTATGGATGGTGATTCAGATGCCATTGACTACAATGCGGATGATCCAGAAGATGAAGATGCATACGAAGCAGATCCAGCTCTTTCATACGATGATGAAAATCCAGATGATGAGAAAAATGAAGTGGAAGCTTACGATGCAGAAATCAACGAAATTGCCCCTGATGACTTGGGTGAAGACGTGGATCTCAACGAAGAAGACGACGAGTTTTCTGACGATGACGCTGAAACGAGTGAAGAAGAGTAAAAGACTTTACAGAGGAGATCGCCCGATCTCCTTTTTTGTTCCTTGAGCAGGTCATCCGTTTGGATGCGGATCTTTAGTTGGTTTTCTGAAAACAATCTCCTTTTTTCATGTTTTACCCATTCGGGTTGACAAATGTTCTGCTTTGAGGTATTATATTGTTCGGGCACCTCTTTTAGAGGTCGGGGCTCCCTAGTTACTAGGGAGCTATTTTTGTTTTTTCAGGAAGTTTTCTTGAAATGTCGTTATTCATAAGGGTCTTGTTTTCTATTTCCCCTCGTAGTTAACAAGACCTTGAGCATTTTAGAAAGAGGAATCTATGTCTACGAAATATATTTTTGTAACTGGTGGTGTGGTGTCGTCTATTGGGAAAGGGATTGTGGCAGCAAGTCTAGGCCGTCTCTTGAAAAATCGTGGTCTAAAAGTGACTATTCAGAAGTTTGACCCTTATATCAATATCGACCCGGGAACCATGAGTCCTTACCAGCATGGGGAAGTCTTTGTGACTGATGATGGGGCTGAGACAGATTTGGACTTGGGTCACTATGAACGATTCATCGATATCAATCTCAACAAATATTCCAACGTGACAACTGGTAAAATTTACAGTGAAGTTCTTCGTAAGGAACGCCGTGGAGAATACCTTGGGGCAACTGTTCAGGTTATTCCTCATATCACAGATGCTTTGAAAGAAAAAATCAAGCGTGCTGCTGTAACGACTGACTCTGATGTTATTATCACAGAGGTTGGTGGAACCGTTGGAGATATCGAGTCCTTGCCATTCCTAGAGGCCCTTCGTCAGATGAAGGCAGATGTGGGTGCAGATAATGTCATGTATATCCATACAACCTTGCTTCCTTACCTCAAGGCTGCTGGTGAGATGAAGACCAAGCCAACTCAGCATTCTGTAAAAGAATTGCGCGGTTTGGGAATCCAGCCAAATATGTTGGTTATTCGTACCGAGAAACCAGCTGGTCAAGGAATTAAAAACAAACTAGCTCAGTTTTGTGACGTGGCTCCAGAAGCTGTTATCGAGTCTTTGGATGTTGAACACCTTTACCAAATTCCACTGAATTTGCAGGCACAAGGTATGGACCAAATTGTCTGTGACCATTTGAAACTAGACGCACCAGTAGCGGATATGACAGAGTGGTCAGCCATGGTGGACAAGGTCATGAATCTCAAGAAACAAGTTAAAATTTCCCTCGTTGGTAAGTATGTGGAGTTGCAAGATGCCTACATCTCAGTGGTCGAAGCCTTGAAACACTCTGGGTATGCCAACGACGCAGAAGTGAAGATTAATTGGATCAATGCCAATGATGTGACAGCAGAGAATGTAGCAGAACTCTTGTCTGATGCGGACGGAATCATTGTGCCAGGAGGTTTTGGCCAACGTGGTACGGAAGGAAAAATTCAAGCCATCCGTTATGCGCGTGAAAATGATGTTCCAATGTTGGGTGTCTGCTTGGGAATGCAGTTGACTTGTATCGAGTTTGCTCGTCACGTTTTAGGGCTTGAAGGTGCCAATTCTGCAGAATTGGCACCAGATACAAAATACCCTATCATTGATATCATGCGTGATCAGATTGACGTGGAGGATATGGGGGGGACCCTTCGTTTGGGACTTTATCCATCTAAGTTAAAACGTGGTTCTAAGGCAGCAACTGCTTACCATAATCAAGAAGTGGTGCAACGCCGTCACCGTCACCGTTATGAGTTTAACAACGCCTTTCGTGAACAGTTTGAAGCAGCAGGCTTTGTCTTTTCAGGAGTTTCTCCAGACAATCGTTTGGTAGAAATTGTGGAAATTCCTGAAAATAAATTCTTTGTAGCGTGTCAGTATCACCCTGAACTTTCCAGCCGTCCAAACCGTCCAGAAGAACTCTACACAGCCTTTGTCACCGCAGCAGTTGAAAACAGTAATTAGCATAATCAGAACCTTTGAGAAGAATCTCAGAGGTTTTTTATATTCATTCAGGAAATTCTTGTTAACTCAGGCGCTTGGCAATAAGAATCAGAACTCTTCTCCCTTCACCGAGGGAAGAGGATTTTTACTTGTTTTTCTGCTACTTCCTCATTTGTCCTAGAGCCCTTTTTGTGTTACAATGAAAGGTATGAAAGCTAAGAAATTATGGATGACTGGCTTGACTGTGGCTGGTCTAAGTGCCCTTGCTTTAGGGGCTAAAAAAGCAGCAGATAACCACAAACTCATGAAGACTCAAGAAGAGTTGACCGCTATCGTGCGCGAACTTTTCTCAGATATGGGTGAGATTGCGACTCTCTATGTTCAAGTCTACGAAAGTAGCCTAGAGCGACTTGTCGGAGGAGTCATTTTCGAGGATGGTCGTCACTATACCTTTGTCTATGAAAATGAAGACCTGGTCTATGAGGAGGAAGTCTTATGATTATTCCCAATAGTATAGAAGAACTCGCAGGTTTTGTCGAGCAAGATGGCAAGAAGGTCTTCCTTTTTGTGGCAGACTGGTGTGGTGATTGTCGTTATATCTATCCAGCCTTGCCAGAGATTGAGGAAACCAATCCAGAGTTCACTTTTATTCGAGTGGACCGAGACCAGTATCTGGATCTGGCCAAACTCTGGGATGTGTACGGCATTCCTAGTCTTGTTGTGCTAGAAAAGGACAAGGAAATCGGCCGATTTGTCAATCGTGACCGTAAAAGCAAGCAACAAATTAACGACTTTTTAGCAGAACTGAAATAGGAGAAAAAGGAAAGAATGATTTTTACATATAACAAAGAACATGTCGGCGATGTCCTTATGGTCATCGTGAAAAACAGTGGTGACGCCAAGCTAGATGCTGAGCGTAAAGGCAATATTGCGCGTGTTTTCCTCAAAGAAAATGGAGAAACAGTAGCTTGGAATATTTTCGAAGTTTCAAGTTTGTTTGAAATTGCAGAGCGTGGTCAAGTCTTTTTGACAGATGAGCAAGTCGCTCGTTTGAACCAAGAGTTACAGGCGGAAGGCTTTACTGAAGAAATTGTCAATGACAAGGAACCTAAGTTCGTCGTCGGTGAGATTGTCGAGATGGTAGCTCATCCAGATAGTGACCACCTCAACATCTGTCAAGTGGCCGTCGCAAGTGACAAGACAGTGCAAATCGTTGCAGGGGCTCCCAATGCGCGTGTCGGATTGAAAACCATTGTGGCTCTCCCTGGAGCGATGATGCCAAAAGGCAATCTCATTTTCCCAGGCGAACTTCGTGGTGAAAAGAGTTTTGGCATGATGTGCAGCCCTCGTGAATTGTATCTGCCAAATGCTCCGCAAAAACGTGGGGTTATTGAATTATCAGAAGACCAAGTTGTCGGAACTCCATTTGATCCAGCCAAACACTGGATTGCCTAGGAAGTTGTCAGTATCTGATAGACCAGATAGAAGGAAATAAGATGGCAAAAAATGTAGTGATTACAGGGGCGACCTCAGGAATCGGTGAAGCGATTGCGCGTGCTTATCTGGAGCAGGGGGAGAATGTCGTTCTAACAGGGCGACGGACAGACAGACTAGAGGCCCTCAAGTCAGAGTTTGCGGAAACTTTTCCAAGTCAAACAGTTTGGGCTTTTCCACTAGATGTGACGGATATGACCATGGTAAAGACGGTCTGCTCCGATATTCTAGCAAAAGTCGGTCAGATTGATATATTGGTCAATAACGCTGGATTAGCTCTTGGCTTGGCTCCCTATCAAGACTACGAAGAGTTGGATATGCTGACCATGTTGGATACCAATGTCAAAGGTTTGATGGCAGTCACTCGCTGTTTCTTGCCAGTAATGGTAAAAGCCAATCAAGGTCACATTATCAACATGGGGTCAACCGCAGGAATTTATGCCTATGCTGGGGCAGCTGTTTACTCAGCCACCAAGGCTGCTGTCAAGACTTTTTCAGATGGTCTGCGAATTGATACCATCGCAACGGATATCAAGGTAACTACCATTCAGCCAGGGATTGTCGAAACAGATTTCTCTACAGTTCGTTTTCACGGTGATAAAGAGCGAGCTGCGACGGTCTATCAGGGAATAGAAGCCCTGCAAGCACAAGACATCGCAGACACTGTGGTTTATGTGACCAGTCAACCGCGTCGTGTGCAGATTACAGATATGACCATTATGGCCAATCAACAGGCGACAGGTTTCATGGTTCATAAAAAGTAAAAAATTTCTTCGAAAAGTTACAAATTACTGTAACTTTTTTTGATTTCCTGCGAATAGATAAGTAGGAGGAAGAAAATATGTATAATAAAGTTATTCTTATTGGGCGCTTGACGTCTACACCAGAATTGCACAAAACAAACAACGACAAGTCAGTTGCGCGAGCAACGATCGCTGTGAACCGTCGTTACAAAGACCAAAATGGGGAACGCGAAGCTGACTTTGTCAATCTGGTTCTTTGGGGAAAATTGGCTGAAACCATGGCAAGTTACGCAACTAAAGGCAGTCTCATTTCGGTAGATGGAGAACTTCGTACCCGTCGCTTTGAGAAAAATGGCCAGATGAACTACGTGACCGAAGTACTTGTTACAGGATTCCAACTTTTGGAAAGCCGCGCCCAACGGGCCGTGCGTGAAAATAACGCAGGACAAGACTTGGCAGACTTGGTTTTGGAAGAGGAAGAATTGCCATTTTAAGTAGTGCAAAGTCTGAGTTGGTCTCAGGCTTTTTATCTTGAGAAAGTCAGACTTTTTTCTTGACTATTTCTGACCAAGTGATACAATAGAAATATGAATTAGCACTCAAATATAAAGAGTGCTAATAATATGTGGTTCATTATGGAGGAAAACAGATGTTGAAACCATTAGGAGACCGTGTGGTCTTGAAAATCGAAGAAAAAGAACAAACTGTTGGAGGCTTTGTCCTTGCAGGATCAGCCCAAGAAAAAACAAAAACAGCCCAAGTTGTAGCTACTGGACAAGGTGTTCGTACTTTGAACGGTGACTTAGTAGCTCCAAGCGTTAAGCCTGGAGACCGTGTTTTAGTGGAATCCCATGCAGGTATTGATGTCAAAGATGGCGATGAAAAGTATATCATCGTAGGCGAAGCCAACATCTTGGCTATCATTGAAGAATAGAAGGAGAAAGTAAGTATGTCAAAAGAAATTAAATTTTCATCTGATGCTCGTTCAGCTATGGTCCGTGGTGTCGATATCCTTGCAGATACTGTTAAAGTAACCTTGGGACCAAAAGGTCGTAATGTTGTGTTGGAAAAATCATTTGGTTCACCATTGATTACCAATGATGGTGTGACCATTGCCAAAGAAATCGAGTTGGAAGACCATTTTGAAAATATGGGTGCCAAATTAGTATCAGAAGTGGCTTCAAAGACCAACGACATCGCAGGTGACGGAACGACAACTGCAACTGTTTTGACCCAAGCTATCGTCCGCGAAGGAATCAAAAACGTCACTGCAGGTGCCAACCCAATCGGTATCCGTCGTGGGATTGAAGCAGCAGTTGCCGCTGCTGTAGAAGCATTGAAAAACAATGCCATTCCAGTTGCCAATAAAGAAGCCATCGCTCAGGTTGCAGCTGTATCTTCTCGTTCTGAGAAAGTCGGCGAGTACATTTCTGAAGCTATGGAAAAAGTTGGCAAAGATGGTGTCATCACCATCGAAGAGTCACGTGGTATGGAAACAGAGCTCGAAGTTGTGGAAGGTATGCAGTTTGACCGCGGTTACCTATCACAGTACATGGTGACAGATAGTGAAAAAATGGTGGCGGATCTTGAAAATCCATACATTTTGATTACTGATAAGAAGATTTCAAATATCCAAGAAATCTTGCCACTTCTAGAAAGTATTCTCCAAAGCAATCGTCCACTCTTGATTATTGCGGATGATGTAGATGGCGAAGCTCTTCCAACTCTTGTGTTGAACAAGATTCGTGGAACTTTCAACGTAGTAGCAGTTAAGGCACCTGGCTTTGGGGACCGCCGTAAAGCTATGTTAGAAGACATCGCTATCTTGACAGGCGGAACAGTCATCACAGAAGACCTTGGTCTTGAGTTGAAAGATGCTACTATTGAGGCGCTAGGTCAAGCAGCGAGAGTAACTGTGGACAAAGATAGCACGGTTATCGTAGAAGGTGCTGGAAATCCTGAAGCTATTTCTCACCGTGTTGCAGTTATCAAGTCTCAAATTGAAACTACAACTTCTGAATTTGACCGTGAAAAATTGCAAGAACGCTTGGCAAAATTGTCGGGTGGTGTCGCAGTCATCAAGGTCGGAGCTGCAACTGAAACTGAGTTGAAAGAAATGAAACTTCGCATTGAAGATGCCCTCAACGCTACTCGTGCAGCTGTTGAAGAAGGCATCGTTGCAGGTGGTGGAACTGCACTTGCTAATGTCATTCCAGCCGTAGCTGATTTGGAATTGACAGGAGATGAAGCAACAGGACGCAATATTGTTCTCCGTGCCTTGGAAGAACCTGTTCGTCAAATCGCCCACAATGCAGGATTCGAAGGGTCTATCGTTATTGACCGCTTGAAGAATGCTGAAGTTGGTACAGGCTTCAATGCAGCAACTGGTGAGTGGGTCAACATGATTGAAGAGGGAATCATCGACCCAGTTAAAGTGAGCCGTTCAGCTCTTCAAAATGCAGCATCTGTAGCCAGCTTGATTTTGACAACAGAAGCAGTCGTAGCCAATAAACCAGAACCAGTAGCCCCAGCTCCAGCAATGGATCCAAGCATGATGGGCGGGATGATGTAAAAGCAACTCATAAAAAAACACAAAAGGAGGGAATACGAATCCCTCTTTTTATTACCTTTTTAAAAAAATAGATTTGAGCTGGTTGGTGATATGTGGTAAAATAACTAATAGTAAAAGGAGAAGAACATGATCGATGTAGAAGAAATTCTGAGCAAGATGAATCCCAATCAGAAGATTAATTATGACCGTGTCATGCAGAAAATGGTTCAGGTTTGGGAGAAAAATGAGCAACGTCCCACTATTCTCATGCATGTTTGCTGTGCTCCTTGTAGTACCTATACCCTAGAATACCTGACCAAGTACGCGGATGTGACTATCTATTTTGCCAATTCCAATATCCATCCCAAGGCAGAATACCACAAGCGAGCTTACGTCACCAAGAAATTTGTCAGTGATTTCAATGAGCGGACAGGAAATACGGTTCAGTATTTAGAAGCCCCATATGAACCCAATGAATACCGGAAGTTAGTCAGAGGACTGGAAGAAGAACCAGAAGGCGGCGACCGTTGCAAGGTTTGTTTTGACTACCGTTTGGACAAAACAGCACAGGTAGCTATGGATTTGGGCTTTGACTACTTTGGTTCAGCCTTGACCATCAGTCCCCATAAGAATTCTCAAACCATCAACAGCATCGGAATCGATGTGCAAAAGATTTACACAACCCACTATCTTCCAAGTGATTTCAAGAAAAATCAAGGCTATAAACGTTCAGTGGAGATGTGCGAGGAGTATGATATCTATCGTCAATGTTATTGTGGATGCGTCTATGCAGCTCAAGCCCAGAACATTGACCTTGTTCAGATTAAGAAGGATGCCACGGTTTTCCTGTTAGATAAGGATGTTGAAAAAGATTATTCCCATATCAAGTTTACCGTCACTAAATTAGATATATAGAAATCAATCCAGCTTCCAGGCTGGGTTTTTCAAATAAAAAAACCAGGGCTCTCACCCCGGTTTGACAACTTTACCGATTCTTTAGTTCTATGTAGCGTTTGTACCAAATGTTGACATAGGCCTCTGAGAAAGGACCGCGTCCATTGTTGATCCAATCAACAAGGATTTTAACATGCTCTTTCAAAATATAGTCTAAATCATCAGAATACTTCATTTTGCGTTTATGGCGCTCATACTCTTCAACGTCCAAGAGACGCTTTTCGCCATCAGTGAAGACCTTGACATCCAAATCATAATCAATGTATTTCAGGGCTTCCTCATCTAGATAGTAAGGGCTGGCCATATTGCAATAGTAGGAAATCCCATTATCACGAATCATAGCAATGATATTAAACCAATATTTTTTGTGAAAGTAAACAATAGCCGGTTCTCGAGTTACCCAACGACGACCGTCACTTTCGGTAACAAGTGTGTGGTCGTTGACGCCAATAATAGCGTTCTCTGTTGTTTTTAGTACCATGGTGTCCCGCCAAGTACGGTGGAGACTCCCATCATGCTTATAACTTTGAATTGTAATAAAGTCGCCTTCTTTTGGAAGTTTCATAACTAACCAACTTTCTACAATTTATAAGTTTATCGTTTACTATTATATCATAAATTGGTCTAATTTTTTTGAATTTTACCTGAAAATGTTAAAGATATTCTCTGAGAGCGCTTGCTATATCCGAAAAATCATAGCCTTTTCTAGCTAAAACTTGGGTCAAACGTTGCTTTAGTTCGTAACCTTCATATTTACGAGCATATTTAGCATATTGTTTATCCAGTTCTTTAAAAATGAGCTCTTGAGTCGTTTCTTGGTCGACTTGACTATCCAAGTCATCAAAAGCATTTTTAGCATCAGAATAGGAGAAGCCCTTGTTGGTCAAGCTTTGAATGATCTTATCTTGCAAGGCACGAGCAGGAAGCTTTCCATTGTATTTTTTAAGCAGTTTCTCCGCCACACGTTGAGCAACCTCTGAAAAATCAAAATCCTTTAAAACATCTTCAATAGTTGATTTGGCAATCCCTTTTTGAGATAGTTTTTGAGCTAGCACATAGGGTCCCTTATCTCCAGAAAGTTGATTGGCATTGATGATAGAGTAGGCATACTGACGATCATTAATCCAGTTATCTTCTTTAAGATTAGCGATAACTTGACTAGTGATTTTTTCATCAATATCATACTTTTTCAGATACTCTCGCACTTCCTTTTCGGTTCGAGCCTTAAATGATAGATGGTAGAGGGCGAGGTTCTTACCATAAGAAAACTGAGCAAAGCCCTGTATCTCGGTCAATTCTTCCGTGCTAATCACCTTATCTTTAGACAACATAAAACGGACAATGGTATCTTCCGTGATATAAGAGGTATGCTGATGATCTAGCTCCATCAGGTAGAGACGTTTTTTCTTTTCAAGTTTTGTGATTTTCATAGTTCTATTATACCTTAAAATGTGATAAGATAGGGGTATGAATCTGAAAGTCAAACAAAAAATACCTTTAAAAATCAAGCGAATGGGCATCAATGGTGAGGGAATCGGTTTCTACCAGAAAACCCTTGTTTTTGTGCCAGGCGCCCTCAAAGGAGAAGATATCTGTTGTCAGATTACTTCTATTAAACGTAACTTTGTTGAAGCCAAATTACTAAAGGTTAATAAGAAGTCGAAATTTCGAGTCGTGCCAGCTTGTACCATTTATAATGAATGTGGTGGTTGCCAAATCATGCACCTTCACTATGATAAACAGCTAGAGTTCAAAACGGATTTGCTCCACCAAGCTCTGAAAAAATTTGCTCCTGCAGGATATGAAAACTATGAAATCCGTCCAACTATCGGAATGCAGGAACCAAAGTACTACCGTGCTAAGTTGCAATTTCAGACTCGTAAATTTAACAATCAGGTCAAGGCAGGTTTGTATGCACAAAACTCTCATTATCTCGTAGAGTTGAAAGACTGTTTGGTACAAGATAAGGAAACCCAAGTGATTGCGAATCGCCTAGCTGAGCTTCTCACTTATCATCAAATTCCCATCACCGATGAGAGAAAAACGCTAGGTGTTCGCACCATCATGGTACGTCGAGCGAGAAAAACGGGTCAAGTTCAGATTATCATTGTCACGAATCGCCAGCTTAATTTGAATCAACTAGTCAAAGACCTAGTCAAGGATTTTCCAGAAGTCGTCACGGTTGCAGTCAATACTAATACAGCAAAAACAAGTGAAATCTATGGTGAAAAGACGGAAATTATCTGGGGCCAAGAGAGTATTCAAGAAGGAGTACTTGATTATGAGTTTTCTCTCTCGCCCCGAGCTTTTTATCAGCTTAATCCTGAGCAGACTGAGATTCTCTATAGTGAAGCAGTTAAGGCTCTGGATGTCAGCAAAGAAGATCATCTGATTGATGCCTATTGCGGTGTCGGGACGATTGGATTTGCCTTCGCAAATAAGATCAAGAGTCTCAGAGGGATGGATATTATTCCAGAAGCCATAGAAGATGCCAAGCGAAACGCTCAAAAAATGGGGTTTGACAATACCCATTACGAAGCGGGAACAGCTGAAGAGATTATTCCACGCTGGTATCAAGAAGGTTACCGAGCGGATGCCCTGATAGTCGATCCTCCTCGTACAGGCTTAGATGATAAGCTGTTGGATACCATTCTGACCTATGTTCCAGAAAAAATGGTCTATGTATCCTGCAATGTTTCGACCTTGGCACGAGATTTAGTTAAACTGGTCAAAGTCTATGATCTCCAGTATATCCAGTCAGTCGATATGTTTCCCCACACCGCACGGACAGAAGCAGTGGTTAAGTTAGTGAAGAAAAGAAAAAATCACATTCGCTGAAAAAAGTCCTTGACAAAGTAGGAAAAGTAGGTATAATAGAAAGAGTTG